>DJNB01000236.1:4609-8460 GCA_002435545.1 Lachnoclostridium sp. UBA6475 | reverse complement strand
TGGCGGATTATGTACTCAGCTGCTGCTCGACAGCGGATCTGAGCGAACAGCATTTTAAAGACCGGGATATCTCTTATATCTGCTTTCATTTTGAACTCGATGGGAAGCAGTATCCGGACGATCTGGGGAAATCCATTCCCTTTGACAAATTTTATGAGGCAATGGCAAATGGAGCCGATACCAAAACGTCACAGATCAATGCCAATGAATTTGAGGCATATTTTGAAACATTTTTACAACAGGGAAAGGATATTTTGCATGTCACCTTGTCTTCGGGCATTTCCGGGGTGTTAAATTCGGCGTGTCTGGCAAGGGATATTTTGAGTGAAAAATATCCGGATCGAAAGATTCTTATCGTGGATTCTCTCGCGGCTTCTTCCGGTTATGGTCTTCTGATGGACAAACTGGCTGATCTGCGCGAGGAAGGAAAAAGCATCGACGAGGTGTATCAATGGTGTCTGGAGAACCGTCTTCATGTACACCACTGGTTCTTTTCGACCGATCTTACGTTCTATATCAAAGGAGGGCGTGTCTCAAAGACAGCCGGATTCGTCGGCGGACTTTTAAATATCTGCCCTCTGCTCAATATGGATTTTATGGGACGACTGATCCCACGCTATAAAATACGTACAAAGAAAAAGGTGATCCGCGCGATCGTAGAGCAGATGGAGCAGTTTGCCATCGCCGGCACATCATACACCGGAAAATGTTATATCTCACATTCTGCCTGCAAAGAGGACGCTCTTGCCGTGGCAGCTCTTGTCGAGGAACGCTTTCCGGAATTAGATGGAAAAGTAGAAATCTATCCGATCGGTACGACCATTGGAAGCCATACCGGCCCCGGAACCGTCGCCCTGTTTTTCTGGGGGATCAACCGGCCGATTGAAGAAGAATAAATCAGAGATTCGAATAAGGAGACGAAACACCATGAAAAAATTGGAAGAGTACGTAAGAAGTATCCCGGATTTTCCGGAGAAAGGAATCATTTTCCGCGATATCACTACGGTGATACAGGATCCGGAAGGATTTCATCTGGCAATTGATGCCATGGCGGAAAAAGTAAAAGGTCTGGACTTTGATCTCGTTGTCGGACTGGATGCGCGTGGATTTATCTTTGGTTCTGCCATCGCCTATGCTCTCGGAAAAGGCTTTGTTCCGTGCCGCAAAAAAGGGAAACTGCCTTGCGAAACCGTCAGTGCAAGCTACGAGCTGGAATACGGCACTGCCGAGATTGAACTTCACAAAGATTCCATTGCCAAAGGGCAGAAAGTTATCATTGTAGACGATCTGATCGCTACCGGTGGTACAGTGGAAGCCTGCGCCAAATTAGTGGAAGAACTTGGCGGCAGTGTGGAAAAAATTGTATTTCTTCTGGAACTCGCCGGTCTTCACGGACGTGACAAACTGGCAGCCTACGATGTCGCTTCCGTCATCACTTATGAAGGAAAATAAGTCTTTGGACTTATCAATAAAAAACACCTAATTTAAGAAGGAGGACATTATGTTAGAAAAACTGTTCAAACTCAAAGACAACAACACAACGGTAAAAACAGAAGTCATCGCCGGTCTGACGACCTTTATGACAATGGCTTATATTCTTGCCGTCAACCCAAGCATGCTTACCGCAGCCGGCATGGACACCAATGCTGCCCTGATCGCTACGGCGCTTGCTGCCTTTATCGGTACACTTGCGATGGCATTTCTGGCAAATTACCCATTTGCTCTTGCTTCCGGTATGGGACTCAACGCTTACTTTGCTTACACCGTATGTGGTTCGATGGGATACTCCTGGCAGGTAGCTCTGCTCGCTGTATTCGCCGAAGGTATTGTATTTATCGTACTTTCCCTTACAAACGTACGTGAAGCAATCTTCAATGCAATCCCTCTCACTCTGAAACACGGTGTAAGCGCCGGAATCGGACTTTTCATCGCTTTTGTTGGACTGCAGGGTGCACACCTTGTTGTAAACAGTGATTCCACTCTTACTACAACTGTAGACTTTGCTGGAAATTTCCACACCGAGGGAATCTGTGCCGTACTTGCAATCGTCGGATTGTTCATTACGATCGTTCTTTACATCAAAGGATTTAAAGGTGCGATCCTGATTGGTATCATTGCCACCTGGATCCTCGGTATGATCATGCAGGCTGCCGGTGTTTACCAGGTAGACGTAGAAGGCGGATTTTACTCCCTCTTCCCGAACCTTGCTTTTGTTGACCTGACAGATCTTGGAAAGACATTCGGACAGTGCTTCCGCGCTGACCTCTCCGGCGTTAGTGTGATCAACTTTATCGTCGTACTGTTATCTTTCCTTTTTGTAGATATTTTCGATACTTTGGGAACATTGGTCGGTGTCGCTACCAAAGCCGATATGCTTGACAAAGACGGCAAACTTCCTCGTATCAAGGAAGCTCTTCTGGCAGATGCGATCGCTACTTCTGCCGGCGCGATCATCGGTACTTCTACAACGACAACTTACGTAGAATCTTCTGCCGGTGTAGCAGCAGGCGGACGTACCGGATTGTCATCCGTAGTTACCGGATTTTTATTCCTGATCTCCATCTTCTTCGCACCGATCTTCACAGCGATCCCTGGTTTTGCCACGGCTCCTGCCCTGATCTTTGTCGGATTTTTGATGGTATCTTCCGTAATCAAGGTTGACTTTGCTGACCTCACAGAAGCAATCCCTGCTTACCTTTGTATGCTGGCTATGCCTTTGATGTACAGCATCGCAGAAGGTATCTCCATCGGAGTTATCTCCTTTGTTGTCATCAATCTTCTTTGCGGAAAATCGAAAAAGATCACTCCGCTTATGTATGTACTTGCGGTACTCTTCATCTGCAAATACATATTCTTATAAAACCAATTCAGGAGTTTATTTATGAATTTATTAACCGCCGAAGGCATCACTCACAGTTATCATGACCGCCGCCTTTTTTCCGGCCTCTCGTTTCACTTAAACGAGGGGGAAAAGGTGGGGCTGATCGGTATCAACGGAACCGGGAAATCGACCCTTTTAAAAATCATTGCCGGAATGCTCGTTCCGGATGAGGGAACCGTGATCCGCGGAAACCAGCTGACGCTGTCGTATCTTCCGCAGTCGCCCGAATTTTCAGACACCGATACGGTTTTGAGTGCTGCCTTAGCCGGTCTGACTGACAATGGCATCTGGGAACGGGAACCAGATGCCAAAAATATGTTGACAAGACTTGGCATCACCGAATTTACAAAACCCATTCAACAGTTGTCCGGGGGACAGCGCAAACGTGTGGCACTTGTCCGCACTCTGCTGACCGACGCGGACATCCTGATCCTTGACGAACCGACCAACCACTTAGACAGTGCGATGGCAGAATGGCTGGAAAACCGATTGAAAAACTACCGCGGTGCGCTTGTGATGATCACACATGACCGCTATTTTCTGGACAGCGTCGTGACACGGATCGTCGAACTGGAGCAGGGAAAACTTTACAGTTATGCGGACAGCTACCTCGGATATCTCGCCCTCAAATCCGAGCGCAAAGAAATGGAGGCAGCGACCGAACGCAAACGCCAGAGTTTATTGAAAACCGAGATCCAATGGATGATGCGCGGTGCGCGCGCACGTTCCACCAAGCAGAAAGCGCATATTGCCCGCTACGAAGCTCTCCGCGACGTAACGCCGCCGAAAACCGAGGAAAATGTACAGATGACCTCGATCGCCTCCCGCCTTGGACGAACCACCATTGAATTGAATGGGATTTGCAAATCCTATGATGACCGCACACTCATACGGGATTTTTCTTATATATTTTTGAAAAATGACCGCATCGGGATCATTGGTCCGAATGGATGTGGAAAATCTACCTTAA
>DJNB01000236.1:0-4546 GCA_002435545.1 Lachnoclostridium sp. UBA6475 | reverse complement strand
ATTCCGGCACGATCACCATCGGACAGACCGTAAAGATCGGTTACTTTTCACAGGAAAATGAATTTTTAGACCCGTCTCTGAAACTGATCGAATACGTGCGCGAAGGAGCGGAAGTCATCCATACTCCGACCGGTACGATCAGCGCTTCGCAGATGTTAGAGCGGTTTTTGTTTCCCTCCAATATGCACTACGCATTGATTGAGAAACTTTCCGGCGGCGAAAAGCGCCGGCTGTATCTGCTCCGTATCCTTATGGAAGCTCCCAACGTCCTCTTTTTGGATGAGCCGACCAACGATCTGGACATCGAAACGCTGACAATCCTCGAAGACTATCTCGATCATTTTGCCGGCATCGTCGTGACCGTATCGCATGACCGCTATTTTCTGGATCGTGTCGTCCGCCGCATCTTTGCGTTTGAGGAAAACGGAACGATCACCCAATACGAGGGCGCCTACACCGATTATCTGAAAAAATCCGGTGACAAACTGTCCGAGATGAGTACCATTTCCGACAAAAAGGAAAGCAGCCGCAACCCGGATTCCAGTTCCAGAGATACGTGGAAGAAAAATGCGCCAAAGAAATTAAAATTTTCTTATAAAGAACAGCGCGAATATGAAACCATTGAGGAAGATATACAAAATTTGGAAGAAAAGATTGCTTCCCTTGAAAAAGAAATGGAAGAATCTGCCAGCAACTACAGTCGTCTGACAGAACTAAATGAAGAGAAAGAAAATGCCGAAATGGCTTTGCTTGAAAAAATGGAACGCTGGGAATATTTGGAAGACCTGGCAGCCCAGATTGAAAATCAATAAAGGAGAATCAAAAGATATGCAGGAAAAGTTAGTAATTACAGGAATGGGCGCCGTAACCCCGATCGGAATCGGCGTTGACACATATTGGAAAAATCTGGTAGAAGGAAAATGCGGCATTGACCACATTACCCGCTTTGACGCAAGTTCTCTGGCGGTACAGATTGCTGCACAGGTAAAAGATTTTAACCCGGATGATTTTATGACAAAAAAACAGAGCCGCGAGATGGATCTGTTTATGCAGTACGGCTACGCCGCAGCAACCGAAGCACTTGCCGACGCCGGAATCGAAGAAGGAACGGTCGCAAGTGACCGTATGGGCGTTGTTGTCGGTACTGCGATGTCCGGTGTGTCTATCATTGCCGAGACACAGGACGGTCTGAGTACCGGCGCGCACAAAAAAGTCAGTCCGCGTTTTGTCCCGAAATTCATCGGAAATATCGCCGCAGCGCAGATTGCGATTGCCAAAGGATACCACGGGCCAAGCCTTACTGTCAGCACGGCGTGTTCTTCCGGAGCTGACGCCATCACAACCGCTGCGATGCTGCTCCGCGCCGGAGAAGCCGATGCGATCGTTGTCGTAGGCGCAGACGCAAGCCTTTGTCCTGTCGTTGTCGCAGGACTTGCTTCCGCCCACGCACTCAGCACAAACAACGACGATCCACAGCATGCCAGCCGGCCATTTGACAAGGACCGCGACGGATTTGTCTTTGGCGAAGGCGGAGGAGCGATCCTCTTAGAGACTGAAAGCCACGCGAAAAAACGCGGTGCAAAGATTCATGCCGAACTTGCCGGCTATGCCAACTGCACAGACGGTTACCACGTAACCGCGCCGCACCCGGATGGAATCGGTGCGATCGCCTGTATGGAGCACGCCGTAAAGAAAGCCGGCATCTCTCTCGATCAGATCGATTACATCAATACGCACGGCACGTCTACCCCGATAGGTGACACGATTGAAGTAAACGCCGTAAAGAAACTTTTTGGTGCGCACGCTTATGAGATGGCAGTCACCTCGACCAAAGGCTCTACCGGCCATATGATGGGTGCCGGCGGTGTCACAGAGACCATTGCCTGCATCAAAGCCATTCAGACCGGCATCGTCCCACCTACGCTGGGTCTTGTCAACCCGGATGAGCAGTGCGACTTAAACCACGTTCCGGGCAAGGCGGAAAAACGCCCGGTTCACTACGCTATGACAAATGCCTTTGGATTTGGCGGACAAAATTCAAGCCTTGTTGTGGGAGAATATCACGAATGAACCTCGACGAAACGATTCGCATATTAATGGAAGAAAATGACAATCTGACCGACGAACAGCTCGGGCAGGCTGTCGATTCTCTTTTACAGATCCATACCGAAGAAATACAGGAAGACGGATTGGACACCTACCACTGCCACCGCTACGAACCGACACCGTACCGCGTGCTGGAGGTGCTTTTTGATGCCTTTCCACTCACAAAAGAGGACGTACTTCTCGATTACGGAAGCGGTCTCGGCCGTCTGGCATTTTACACGGCAGTCCGTTTCGGATGTCCGTGTATTGGCGTGGAAATGGCAGAAAAATGGTATACGATTGCCGAAAACAACCGCCTTTCTTTTGTAATGGAAGATGCGGATATCCATTTCGTCCTTGATACCGCCGACCATTACGAGGTGGATGACCGTGTCACCTGTGTATACTGCTTTAACCCCTTTTCGCCGGATGTATTCCGCACGGTATTAAGCCAAGTGGAACGCTCCTTTGAGCGGAATCCGCGTACACTGACACTGGTTCTGTATTACCCGGAAGACGATACCATTTTCTACATTGAGCAGCATACCGCTTTTGAACGTGTGGATGAGATTGCCGCGTCGGACGCCATACGAAAAGACCGCAGGGAGCGCTTTTGCATTTACCGCCTTGCAGTGGAAAATCAATATTAAGTTTTTTCCTCTAAATAGTTGTAAAAATAACCGAAATCGGTTATACTTAAGATATGTGAAAAATAAGAAAAGGAAGTGATTGAAAATGTATACCAATGAACTGATTGAAAAGATGTTGATGACGTTTGATCATCAATACGATTCCAATTCCAAATTCTATGATTCTCTTCCTTATGTACGTGATTATGATTTATGTAATTGGACAAAAAGAAATATGCTGAGCGGAAATATCATCAAATATTATCAATATACACTGGAAAAACCTGTCATTTTGCAGACAGACCCGGATAATGTGTGATGCATTTATTCCTCTCCACGCTCTTTCTTCTTTAACTCTCCGACGAACACCTTACGGATGCTGTTTACCGTACGAAAGGTGTAGGTGCTTTTTCCACAATGTGTACAAACCTCATTATCTTTGTTAAAATCGTCCACTTCTTCCTGGTATCCGCATACCGGACAAGTTACAAGAATCTTGGTATTTTCTTCATTCAACATTCATACACCTCATTTTATACCGCCTCTTAATCCTTGAAGCTTTATCAACCTTATTTATTATACTACACAACCCCCAAAAAATCAAATAGAAATTCATGGAAAAGGAGGTACTGCCTTTTTCTGCAGATACCTCCTTTTCCAATCTTTGTCAATCTTTTGACCATATCCCATCTTTTTCAACGCGATCCCAGTCAACGTTCAACACGTCAAATATTTTGCCATTATAACCAACCTGTTCCGATTCCTGAATATATTTTTGACGGAGCAGATTGTCAAGTGCAAGTTTTACTCGTTCCTTAGGAACTTTATTATACTCTGACACGCTCTTTATCGTTTTCCAATAGGTGATCAGCGTACGTGGTTTTGCACGCAGCCGGTACAAGCTTGCAAATATCAGATCATTGTAATGATCTTTTTCCTGAGACTGCCTTGGCATCTCAACATAACTTGTCGCTATGGATTTTAAATGATTGCTGAATGCGAATTTCACGCCGTATATAATAACTTTTTTTCCAAGTTCTTTCAAATATTCTGCCACCTTAAGAAAATGAGCATCTCCGGTAAATAAAATATATACATCCGGACTCTTCTTTTTCGATGCATAACGATAAATCTGATCCAATATGATAACATCTGTGAAATCTTTATCTACACCAATTTTTTCACTCGCAGTATGCACGATACCTGACGTAATCTTTTTAAGACGATCTAAATCTTTCCCGATATTGGGCTCTGAAAAATCCCCAAAGAAAAATATGTCTTTCATCTGAAATTCGTTTTTCAATTCTTTCAGCCATTCATCCACATTTGGACGCATCTGAAAACGATTCGAATATCCATAAAACCAGTGTTCATAGTCAACAAAGGCAACCGCCTCGCGTTTTTTCGATTTTCCGAACATCCTTTCCCTCCTTTCCTTCAATTTTAAACACCATATATAGTGTACCACAAAAAATCAACTATTGCAAATAGTTGATTTTTCCCATAACTGCTGCCGCCGCTTTTCATCCACTTCGATCCATTCATCCAGGGTCAGCGGCGTGTAGTCGGAAAACATGCAGAAACAGTTTATCATATGGCACGGAATCGGCTGTGGTTCTTCCACGTAGCGCGATTTTACAAGCGACTGCCGCGTGCGGTATATAAATTCATTGACGAGGGCTTCGTCGTGCGAATCATGCACATGTCCATAGAGCATATAACTCTTTGGTCTGCCCTCGTCGTCCAGGCGGTACTGTCCATTGTAACAGAAGATGGGATAATGGCTCAATACCACCTTTCGCTTGTTGTCATGTACCTCCGCGTACGGCTTG
>DJNB01000141.1 GCA_002435545.1 Lachnoclostridium sp. UBA6475 | reverse complement strand
TCGGCTCGTCGAGGATCAGCAGATCCGGCTCGAGAAGAAGGAGTTTTCCGAGTGCCACACGGGTTTTCTGCCCGCCGGACAGGGTGTTGATCGATTTGTCAATATCATTTCCGACAAAGCCAAGTCCGTTGATAATCCCCATAATCTGGCTTTTGCAGGCGTAACCGTCTTTTGCTTCAAATTCGGTCTGCATGCGGTGATAGCGTTCCAAAAGAGTGTTTAATTCTTCACCGGAGGCGGTCTGCATCGTTTCTTCCATCGTGCGGATCTCGCGCTCAAGAGCGACAATGTCCTTTTTCACTTCCCACAATTCATCATAGATACTTTTGTCCGAATGATACCCCTGCTGCTGGGGAAGATAGCCGACAGAAGTGTCCTTTGCCAGAATGACATCGCCATTGTCAGCCGGGAGTTCTCCGACGATAATCCGCAGGAGTGTGGTTTTTCCGGTGCCATTTACGCCCACAAGTGCAGTACATTCGTGTTCATTGATATGAAAAGAAACGTCGGAAAAGAGCGTTTCGTCATTAAACTTTTTTTCTATATGGTTACAAGCTAATATCATAACATTCTCCAATCAAAATATTTGCTAAAGACAGTATAGCATAAAAAGTTGATTTTTACATCTTTTTTTATAAAAGAAAATGTAGTATAATATATAAAAACGTAACGATTCAGGGGCAATGTCCTGGGTGGCACCCGGAATGATTACGGACGTAACGGAGGTTGGCACATTGGAAGAAAAGAAAATATCATCTGCGGTAATCAAGCGTCTTCCAAGATATTACAGATACCTGAGTGAATTGCTTGAAAAAGGAATTGACCGGATTTCATCGCATGAATTAAGTAAAAAAATGAATGTAACGGCTTCCCAGATCCGGCAGGATTTCAATAATTTTGGTGGATTCGGGCAGCAGGGATATGGATATAATGTAAGTTATCTTCATGATGAAATTGGAAAAATACTGGGACTCGAACATAATTATAATGTGATCATTATCGGAGCCGGCAACCTGGGACAGGCACTGGCAAATTATGGAGGTTTTACGAAACGTGGATTTCAGATGGCGGGGATATTTGATATAGATCCGGAAAAAATTGGAAAAAAGATCAACGATATCCCGGTTTATTCTATTGAGGATATCGAAAAGTTTGTAAAAGAACATCCGGTACATATTGCGGCACTCACGGTTCCTAAGGATCAGGCATCAAGGATTGCCGGGAGACTGGCGGAAGTCGGAGTGGAAGCATTTTGGAATTTTGCTTCTACGGATCTGAAAGTGCCATCACATGTTGTGGTAGAAAATGTTCATCTGGCAGAGAGTTTGATGCGTCTTTCTTATCGTTTGTCAGAGAAAGATAAGTAAAAAAGAAGGGGGCGGTGCGTATGGCAAGAGGCAGGAAAGATCAGCTGCCACCATTGCAGCAGCTGGTGCACGGGAAAAAACTTCCCATCCTTGTTTTGGACGAGCGCTGGCATAAACTGTTTCCCGGTGGAAATAAACCGGAAGAAGTGAAACGTCTGGAAAAAAAGTGCAATGAGCTGTTAAAAGAACAGGGAAAACTGGTCAATGAGATTAAAGAACTGCGAAAAGGCAAGAAAAAATTGATGGATGCAATCGTATCCGGGATGAATGATGCGGGAAATGACCGAAAAAAGGAGAAACAGAAAAAACTGCTGATTGAAACAAAGCAGAAGATTGAAGAAGAAAGTGACCGGCTTATGGACGTTCCTTATGAAATTCGAAAAGCCAATGAGGAACTTCTTATCGTGTCCATTACTTACTGCTATGAAAAACTGAAAGAAAGGGAAGAATATCTGCAGGAATTGACACAGGATATCGAGGTGCAGCGTGCGGAACTTAAGCAGAAGGTGGCAGATAAAGTAGAATTGGAAGAGAGCGTGGATCAGACGTATGGGTTGATGCATGCCCTGCTTGGACGCGAAGTAATGAATGTATTTGATCATTATAAATAGCAAAAAATAGCAAAGAAATAGAAAAGAGGCATATTATGATTCTGGGTATTGGAATCGATACAATAGAGATAGCGAGGGTGCTGCGGGCATGTGAACGGAGCGGACATTTTGTGGAAAGAACTTATACTCCGGGGGAGATTGCGCAGTTTGCAGGACACAAAGTGCGGAAAGCCTCAGATTTTGCCGCCAAAGAAGCGGTAGCAAAAGCGTTTCGTACCGGTTTTTACCAGTGTGAGCCAAGAGAGATCGAGGTGCTCCGCGGAGAACTGGATGAGCCGTATGTGCGGTTATATGGAAAGGCAAAAAAGATGGCAGAGAGAATGGGGATTACCCAGATGCATATCAGTATAACGAATACAAAAAACGAAGTTACGGCATTTGTTGTGGCAACAGATGAAAAAGAGGCCGCATTGCAGCCCCTTTATGACGAATAAGCGAGGTGGCATATGCAATATTTATTTACGGCAAAACAGGCGAAACAGCTGGATGAACATGCAATACAGGAAGTGGGCTTTCCCGGTACGGTTTTGATGGAAAAAGCGGCAACCATATTATCTTCGGTGATCAGTCAGTCAATCCGTAAAGACGAAGGCGTTTTGTTTGTGTGCGGATGCGGCAATAACGGAGGCGATGCTGTCGCGGCGGCAAGAATATTAAAACAGCAGGGGTATCATACGGCAATCGTGCTTGTAGGTGAGACATCGCGGATGTCGGAAGATCTGTTTTTACAACTGCGGCTGGCCGCGGCGTGTGATGTCGAGGCGGTTACGGCGGCAGAAGTGGATTCGGCAGAATATCCGATCCTTGTAGACGGACTTTTTGGAGTGGGATTGAACCGGCCGGTTGAGGGAGTATACCGGGCAATGATCGAGCAGATGAATCAGTCGCAGAAACGGATTTTTGCCATTGACATCCCATCGGGAATCCACGGAGATACCGGAAAAGTCCTTGGAACGGCGGTAAAAGCAGAAACCACCGTTACGTTTGGAGTAAATAAACTCGGACTGGTTCTTTATCCGGGATGCAGGTATGCGGGAAACGTTGTCATAGGTGACATCGGATATCCTGCCTGCAGTTATGAGGCGATAGAAAATCCCGCATATTATTATGATTTAAAAGATTTGGAAAACTGTCTGCCGGCAAGAAAGCCGGATGGGCATAAAGGAACGTTTGGGCATGTTCTTGTGATCGGCGGCAGTAAAAATATGTGTGGTGCGGCTGTTTTTGCAGCAAAAGCGGCATACCGGATGGGGGCAGGACTGGTAAAAGTGCTGTCGGCATCGGAGAACCGGCAGACGATCTTGACGATGCTTCCGGAAGCACTGGCAGATACGTACGAAGAAGAGGACGCACTTGCCAAAGGACTGGCATTTGCGGATGTGATCGTACTGGGGCCGGGACTTGGAACCGGGGAGAGTACAAAAAAGATCATCCGCTACGTACTGGAAAATTCTTCCAAACCTATCGTGCTGGATGGCGACGGGATCACGATGTGTACCCGCGAACAGCTGCAAAAGGCGAAGGCACCGTGGATTCTGACGCCGCATCCAAAGGAGTTCTGCACGATCTCCGGCTGGACGATGGCGGAATTAAAAGAAGAGTTTTTACAAAAGGTAAAGCAGTTTGCAGAAGAACAAGGCGGTATTGTCGTTGGAAAGGATGCCAGAACCTGTGTGAGTGATGGAAACGAGTGTTATGTCAATATTTCCGGAAACAGCGGTATGGCGACCGGAGGAAGCGGCGATGTGCTTGCTGGAGCGATCGGCGGCCTTGCAGCGCAGGGGATGTCCTGTTTTGAAGCAGCGAAAGCAGCTGTTTATCTGCATGGACTGGCAGGCGACAGATACAAAGAAAAATATGGTGAACACGGGATGATGGCGCGTGATCTGATTGATTTCCTGCAGAAAATTCACCAGAATGGAGAATGACATGGACGAATTATTGGAAAAGAAAAAATACGACCGGACGTATGTGCAGGTCGATCTGGAAGCGATAAAACATAATATCCGCTGTGAGCGGGAAAAAGTAGGAGATCAGGTAAAGATCATGGCAATTGTAAAAGCAAATGCTTACGGCCATGGCGATATCGAAGTGGCAGAGGCGTTAAAGGACGAAGTCGATGCGTACGGTGTTGCAATCATTGAAGAGGCGTTAAAACTTCGAAAAGCCGGTGTTGACAAGATGATATTGATCCTGGGACACACTGGAAAAATCTGGTATAAAGACTTGATCCAAAATGATATTTCCCAGGCGGTATACAGTTATGAGATGGCAAAGGCGCTCAGCGAAGAGGCAGTGTGTCTCGGAAAGAACGCAAAGATTCATATCAAAGTGGATACCGGGATGAGCCGGATCGGATTTCAGCCGGTCAAAGATAATATCGAGGTTATCTATGCGATATCGAAACTTCCGGGCATTGAACTGGAGGGGATTTTTACCCATTTTGCCAGAGCGGATGAAGTATCCACGCAGTGGCTGAAAGAACCGTTTGAAAAATTTCAGATCTTTCGCCATGAACTTCAAAAAAGAGGCGTGGAGATCCCGATTGCTCATGCGGCAAACAGTGCTTCGATACTGCGGATGCCCGCTACGTACCTGGACATGGTACGTTCCGGGATAACGACCTATGGATTGTTTCCTTCGGATGAAATGGAGAAAAATGTACCGCTCCGTCCGGCACTTTCGTGGAAAACCGAAGTTGTCCATGTTAAGACCATTCATGCAGGAACCAGTGTCAGCTATGGAGGAACCTTTACGGCAGAGCGCGAGAGTGTGATCGCTACGATCCCGGTAGGATATGCCGATGGTGTCAAGCGGGATCTGTCCGGAAAAGGCAGAGTTCTTGTGAGGGGATGTTATGCGCCGATTGTCGGACGGATCTGTATGGATCAGTTTATGATCGATGTAACAGACATTCCGGAAGTAAAAGTTGGCGATGTGGTGACACTGATCGGCCAGGACGGTTCCCGGCGTATCAGTGTGGAGGAAGTGGCAGATCTGGCACATTCCTTCAATTATGAATATATATGCAGCATTACAGATCGTGTACCGAGAAGGTATATATAATAGTTACTATGTAACTATTCAGGACGCC
>DJNB01000113.1:20085-21736 GCA_002435545.1 Lachnoclostridium sp. UBA6475 | reverse complement strand
GTCTTCATATAATATATCCAATGGAATATTCTGCGGTTTGATTTCCAATTCCGTTGGATCCGGTAAAGAAACAACGATCAAATTTCCGGTTTGAATTGGTGTTTTATTTTTGTTCTGGATGACATCATTGACTGTAACCAGATTGTCTTTGATCAGTTTTTGAATATAAGAACGGGACAGATCCATACAATTCTTTGCAATATACTGATCTAACCGCATCATATTATCTTCTTCCGTTACTTCATACTGCAGTTTTCGTTTCATGTCTATTCTTTTTCCTCTTTTTCAAAATCGTTTTTATAGCGAAAAGTAAATGCATAGATGAGTAATCCTGCTGCTACGGTAACATAACAGTCCGCTACATTANNNTTAAATACCGGAAAATTGATTGCCGATACATAGATAAAATCAATAACATATCCATGCCAAAAGCGGTCAATACAGTTTCCCAGCGCACCCGCTGCTAACAGGCAGAGGATAAAACGCAAAAAATTAAATCTCTTATCCTGTGGCACTTTAGTATAGGCAAAAACAATTACACCCAGTATGATCAGAGAAAAGCATCCCAAAATCCATGTGCCATTTTGAAATATGCCCCAGGCGGCTCCTTTATTTTCCAAATAATGTAATTCTAAAAGATTGGGAATGATTTCAATATCATTCCCAATTAAATACATTGATACGATTTTCTTTGTCAATTGATCCAAAAAAGTAAGAAAAACAAAAAGAACTGCCATCCATAAATGTAGACGTCTATTTACCTTCATCAATTCGTTCTATTCCTTTCCATTGACTGACAAAATCAGAAATCGACGGATCCTAAAAACTCAAACGGATCGTCCGTCTTCTTTTCCTTATTGTTCATATTCAAATCCTGAAGCAGAGAATCCAGCGTCGGGACAAGATCTTCATTCTTAGATTCTATCTCCAATTGTTTAGACTTTTCTTCTGCCTTTTTTCCCTCTTCGGCACTTGCGGTTTCTTCCACCGAGGTAAATGTAACATCAACCGGTGTTACCGGTGTTGCTTCTATCGGAGTCGTCACAGCTGCTTTGGTAACACTCTGTGCCGGTTCTTCTTTCACCGTTTTCTCTTCTACAACGACTTTCTCTTCTGCAACGGTTTTTTCTTCTACAACAGGTTTCTCTTCTGCTGCTTCTTTCTCTTCCGGATTTTCTTCTTTTAAAGCCTGTAATGTATCACGAAGATCAATGGTATCTGCACTCAATATTTCAGCGGTGCGGTCTTCTTCATTCATCTCAACTTCTTTTTTCGTATTTGAAGCAGCCGGAGTATCCTGCTCTGAAACTGCCGCTTCTGTCTTCTGCTCTGCTGCAGCTGTTTCTTCTACGGATACTGCTGTATCCCCTGCCGTCTCTTTTTCCTGTACAGGAGTTTTCTCATCCACATTTGTCTGCTCCTGTGCCTTTTCCGGCTCTTCTTTTACATCAAGATCTTCCGGGTTATGAATATCAAATTCGGCGCCATCAACCAATTGAAGCTGTGCGCTCGCCGCCTCTTTCAATTGTAATTTGTATTGATTAAACTGCTGAATCAGCTGCATTGATTTTTCACGAATTTTCTGGTATTCTTCTTCCGCGTTGTTAATGATCTTATCGGCATGAAGATGAGCCGCTTTTTCAATGGATTT
>DJNB01000113.1:233-20068 GCA_002435545.1 Lachnoclostridium sp. UBA6475 | reverse complement strand
ATTCTGCTTTCAGGATGGCAGCATCTTTGGTCTCTTTCGATGTTTTCTCTGCAAGAACCAATGCTTTCTGCAACGTCGTCTCAATTGAACGGTAATATTGAACCCCATCACTTAATGTCTTGATCTTGTTATTAAGATCAGCCCGCTCTTCTTCCATCTCGCGCTCTTTTTTGCGAAGCTGTTCTGTCAATTTGGCATTTTCTTCTGTCAATTGTTTATAATTGTCAAAAACAATTTCCAGATAAGTATCCATCTCCTCTTTTTCATATTTCTTACGTTTTGCTTCTACTTTTTTATTTTGTAATTCGATTAAAGATAACATACGTACTTCCTCCTGAATTAAAATTCGCGGTTAATGGTAGGCATTGCTGCGTTAGACTGTTCTTTCACATGATCCAAAGTATCTCCACTGATATCTACCTGCTCCGGGGTAAATATAAATACATACTTGGAAATCTGATGGTATTTTCCATTGATCGCATAAATACAGCCGGAAATGAAATCCATGATCCGCTGTGCATCATCCGCATCAAATCCTTCCAGATTTACAACAACCGGTTTGGATTCCAGTAACGTATTACATATTTCCTGGGAATCTTCAAACGAAGAAGGAAATATGATCTTAACTTCTGAAATCGTACGATTCAAAGAAACCACTTTCGGCTTCGAGCCTCTAAAGCCGCCAATTTTGGTCTTTTCTTCCTGTGGTTCTCTGCCTGCTGAACGAGTGCTGCGGGCAGATGTATGCTGTACCGGTTCTTCTTCATAATCATCTACATAGTTATCAAATTCATCTTCTTCATCCATACCGTCTAAATTAAAAAAATTAACAAGTGATTTTAAACTCATATTATCAAAACCTCTCTATCTTTGTCTTAATATTGTCTGCTTCCAAATATGCCCGTGCCAACACGGATAAAGGTAGCCCCTTCTTCGATCGCCACTTCATAATCTCCGGTCATACCCATAGAAAGCTCATTCATACTAATATTATCAATGTTTTTGGCGTTGATGTCAACTAGTAATTTTCGTAAATTTTGAAAATGTATCCGATTTTCTTCCGGATTTTCTACAAAAGGCGCAATCGTCATCAATCCATGCACTTTCACATTCGGGAATTTCGCTGTCTCCCGGATCACACTCTCTGTCTCTTCGGGCATCAGACCAAATTTTGACTCTTCTTTTGCCACATTTACTTCTATTAAAATATCAGCGGTTTGACCGATCTTTTCATATTCTTTTTGTATCTGTTCTGCCAGCCGGAGTGAATCAACAGAATGAATCCGGGCAACTTTACCGGCAATCTGACGTACTTTATTGCGCTGAAGATGTCCTATCAGATGCCATTCTACACTGTCCGGAAGCTCGGCTTCTTTTCGAACGATCTCCTGCACTTTATTTTCACCGAAAACAGTTGTTCCTGCCTGCATTGCCTCCTGCATCATCTCAATCGGCTTTGTTTTGCTGACTGCGATCAAGGTAACCTCATCACGGGAACGCCCGCTTCTCTCACATGCCTTTTTTATTTTTTCTTCTACTTCTTTCAAATTTTCTGTTACCATTTTTCTTCCTCCTGTTATAGCAGATTATTGTATAAAATCATTTTCATTTAAAAGTTTCGGATTGACTACGATATGATCATAATTTGATATTCCCCCGGTCGTATCCGGAGAAACAATCGTATATTCATTATTCTCATATACTTTTTCAATCTTTCGAAATTGGCAGTAACCCGTATTTACACAATAAACACCTTCCACGCTCTCCTGCGTTTCCAATGTAACAAGCTGTTCTGATGAAGGATCCGCGATCACATCTCCCGGCGCTAAAATCGTGTCATTCACATAGTATTTATCATCTTTCATACTTGCATTTTCAACAGATATAAAATCCTCCACTCTTTTTCCCGACTTATCATATGTGATCTTAACCACTCCGGGAACCGTCTCGCCACCTGACTTTAACGAACCATTGGTGACATATTGTTTGGGTACAATGGTCATGTTTTTCTTTATGATAGAGGAATTCGGTATTTTATATCCTGTCGCTGCATTCAAATTAAGTTCAATATCAAGATAGCGGTCATTTAAGTACCTTCCCATGTAACGGCCACTGGATAAAACAGCAAATGTCACCCCGTCATTCTCTTGAAATTCCAGTCCGCAGTTAAACGATATCTGATCTTTTTTTACGGTAATGCGGACACTTGTCTGATCTTTTATCTTTTGATAAAGAGTATCCGTAACAGGTACTACAATCTTCCAATCATCACTCGTAACCAATTTATAAACCGGTTGATCCGCTTCTACCTTTTCCGATGAACTCAATTGTTTTCTCTCCACAGAAGCGGTATCTTTAAACAGATCCGGATTGATCCGGTCTAACGTAATATCCTCATACCCATCAATTGAATATGAAATTATCCCCGGCGTAAAGGCTTTGGATTTCACAATCTCATTGGATTTGGAAACTTCTGACAATTGTTTTTTGATGTCACTATATAAATTACTCCTGCTTTGCTCAAAAATCGTATTTTCTACATCATAATGGAAATCTTTTATTGTATAATAACTTGCGGAATCGTAATTACTGTAATAATCGCTTATAACTTCCCGTAATTTTTGTATATCCGAACTCGTAGTCTTATGATCCGACTGTATCTGTTCGAGCAGATCATTGACGGCTCCGTTTTTATCAATGGTATAAATAACTTCTTTTTTTCCCACTTTACTCTGATCGGCATGGTAGAAATTAATATATCCTGCCTGTTTTGAATTTACAACCGTTTCCTCCCGCAATATAAATCCGGTTAATGTACTGTCATCCGCAATACTTGTCTCATTCACTTCATAAATGCTAATATGCTCATCATGCAAATAGTTCCAGGAAATAGTCCCTACATACACAATGATGATAATCAGAATCACAAATGCAATATTCGGTTTAAACGGTTTTCGATATTTAACAACTGTTCTATTTTTCTTCAAAACCGGAATGCTTCCTTTCTATCTGATTTATAATAACAAAATTATCACTTTCTATGCATAAAAATATTCTTTTCGTAAATAACTAACAGTACTACAAAAGGAGGTTTCTCACCATGAAAACAATTGACTATATTGCACTAACACTTGTCATCATTGGTGCCATCAACTGGGGATTAATTGGATTTTTTAGTTTTGACTTGGTCGCTTTTATCTGTGGCTCCATGTCCATTTTATCCCGGATCATATATGCTGTAGTAGGTATATGCGGTCTTTATGCAATCAGTTTCTGTGGAAGGCTTAAAAACTGATTTTTACTGGCGGACCAACTCACGCCAATCCAAATCTCCACGTTCCAATGCCTTTACAAGTAACTCTGCCGTCGCAACATTGGTTGCCAGCGGTATATTGTGAACATCACAAAGCTGAAAAAGGGTTGTTACTTCCGGTTCGTGGGATTTTGGCGTGAGGGGATCTCGTAAAAAGATAACAAGATCGATATCGTTATTCTCAATTTGTGCTCCCAGCTGCTTTTCTCCTCCCAGATGACCGGCAAGATATTTATGGATATTCAAATTTGTAACTTCTTCTACTAATCTTCCTGTCGTTGCTGTCGCAAAAATATCATGTTTACATAATATACCACGATACGCAATACAGAAATTCTGCATCAGGATTTTTTTTGAATCATGAGCAATCAATCCAATGTTCATAGCGTTTTCCTCCTTAGAAATATTATTTTTTCCAAGATAAATTATTTTCCAATGCCAGGCTTTCTACAAAACTGCTGCTATTTCCACGCGTCGGCTGAATCTGTATATTGATCAGTATTCCAATTGCCATCGAATTACTTAGCAGGGAGGACAGTCCATTGCTCAAAAAAGGGAGTGGAAGTCCTGTGTTCGGTAACAGGGATGTCACAACGCAAATGTGAAAAAAGGTCTGAAAACAAAATAATGATCCTATTCCAAGAGCAATCATCATTCCCAAATAATCTCTTGCGTGTTTGGCTGCAATAAAACATTTTATAATAATAAAGGACAATAATCCTAAAATGATAAGGCATCCAATAAATCCAAACTCTTCGCTGATCGGCGTCCATACAAAATCACTTTCAATAACGTCAACCGAATTGTAATTGCGGTTTTCACTCATCCCATCCATCAGTAATTTTCCATACAATTTTCCGGACGCAATCGACAATACGGAGTTGTTCTGCTGATACATGATACCAAGCGCTTCGGTTTCGGGATGCAGCCATCCTGTAATACGTCTGAGCTGATAATCATGAAGTAATTTCTGCCCCGGCTGCTGGATATACCATACCAGAAAACCGGCAATCGGAATCAATACGGCAACAACCGGTCCTATGATCTTCTTGCTCATACCGGAACACAGTATCATCATCGCAAGCACTACCATAATAACTACACTTGATGAAAGATCGGACTGTACCAACACAAACGCCGTTGGCAGCAATGCAATCGCACAAGCCAGGAAAAAGGTCTTAAAAGAATCAATCTTTTCACGAACTGCCAGAAAAAACGATGCCAATGTTAAAATGACAACAATTTTACATACTTCTGACGGTTGAAACATAAAAACCTTAAAATCCAGCCAGCGGTAAGAATCCGTCCCCGCATTGGATCCCAATGGGGAAAAACGTGTTGCAGCTACCAGCAAGGTTGTAATAATATACAAAATAGGAACATACATACATAATGTGTGATAATCAATAAGGGAAAACACAAGGATCACACATACCCCCATTGCAATCGTAAATATCTGTTTTTTTGCCGATCCAATCTGCCCGGAAGAAGGGATAATGGATAATATAAACGAACTGATCAAAAACAAAATAAATACTACCACAACCAAGGGGACATCAAAACGTTTAAAGTTGTAATGTTTTGACAAAAACAAACTTTTCACACGTTCTTTTATATTCATAATTGTAATCATATCTGCCTGTCACCACCATTATTGGGTTTGTTTAATACTTACGATCGGAATGTTTGCAAAAATTGCATTATTGCCCTCGGATTCATTTTGCTCAATTTTTATATCAAGACCACTTTTGTCAATTTCTACATATTTTGAAAGAACCTCAATAATATCTTTTTGAATCTGCTCCATAATATCTGGAGAACAATTCGCACGATCGGAAACCAAAACTAATTTCAGTCTGTCTTTTGCTACATTTCCGGAAGATTTTTTCCGAAAAAAATCTGCAAATTTCATATTCTTCATCTCCTTTTAGTTGTTTTTAAATTTACTCTTTATCTTTGAGAAGAAGCCATTTCCTTTGGAAAGATCCAACAGCGGAACTTCTTCACCCATAATTCGTTTGCAAATATTTTCATAGGCTTGTCCCGCGAGAGATTTGCTTCCCACAAGAGGTTCTCCCTGGTTGGTAGAAACCACGATATTCTCGTCATCCGGAACAACTCCAAGCAGATCAACCGCAAGGATTTCCACAACATCGTCACTTGACATCATATCTCCGCGTTTTACCATATCATAACGAAGACGGTTTACAACCAGTTCTGTCTTTTTAATCTCATTGGCATTTAAAAGACCGATAATACGATCCGCATCCCGCACTGCCGATACTTCCGGTGTTGTTACTACGATCGCACGGCTTGCTCCCGCAATGGCATTCATAAAGCCCTGCTCGATCCCGGCCGGACAATCCAGAAGTATGTAATCAAATTCATCTTTTAACTCTTCTGTCAATCGTGCCATCTGCTCCGGAGATACTGCTGTCTTATCTCTGGTCTGTGCAGACGGGAGAAGATACAATGTCGGATATCTCTTATCTTTGATCAAAGCCTGATTGATACGGCAATTTCCTTCGATCACATCAACCAGATTATATACAATGCGGTTTTCCAGCCCCATAACAACATCCAGGTTACGTAATCCTATATCTGTATCGATCAAAACTACTTTCTTTCCTTCTTTTGCAAGCCCTGTTCCCACGTTTGCTGTCGTCGTTGTCTTTCCAACGCCGCCTTTCCCCGATGTAATAACAATTACTTCACTCATCGTATTTACCTATCCTTTCCTTCAATAACTATCTATCATAATATTTTACTTGAATTAGTCCAAAAATGCAATCCTTTTATATGGAAATACCATCTAAAACTTTACGATTTAATGGCTCAATATAAATATCACCTTTTTCGGCAAATGCAATCTTTGTTTCTAATTTTGTCTCCTGTTTTTCATCCGGGCTTCGTGCAATGATATCCGCGATCCGGATCTGTGTCGGATTCATCTGCAGAGCAACGACAAAACTGTTTTCTTTTCCGGATGCCCCTGCATACACGGTACCCAGTAATTTACCTAACACCACTACATTTCCGGCAGAAACCACCTGTGCTCCGACATTTACATCGCCAAGGATGACAATGCTTGTTTCAAATTCAACCACTTGCCCGGAACGAAGTGTCCCTTTATAAAACTGGCCGGAGTTTGTATTTAATGCTGTCAGTTTTTCTTCCAGTGTCTTTGTAAAATACGCTTCCTTCTGCTCGTCATCATCAATAAGGCAGACAATATCCAACTGGGAATGCTCACGGATGCATTCCATCAATTCGTACTTCTGATCCTCCGATAATTTTCGTCCTTCAAATGACAATGCGATCTGTGCTGCGCCCAAAAAATCAGAGGAAGATGTAAACTTCTCTTCTACCTTTTCTTTCAATTCAGAAAATTCCATCTGATCGTCCAGATGAACGATCAGACCGGATTTATTTCCTTTGATCACAACCGGTTGATTCATGTTTCTCCTCACTTTCTCTCTAATGATCAGTCTGCCACTCTGCCGGAATTGCTGACCGGACTTGTCGCTGATTTTTTCAACAAATTCTTTCTTGCTTTCTTGTCAAAGTAATACTGATATATACTGCTTGCCAGTGATGCCGCATTACTTGACGTAAAGGCATTCGGTATCACAACGGTAACAGAAATCTTTGGTGACTGGTATGGTGCATAAGATACAAACAATGCATGGTTTGGTTCGTTGGCACTGATCTGTGCCGTACCTGTTTTTCCTGCTACTTTTACCGGAACTTTTTGGAATACGGTCTTTAAGCTTCCACTGTTGACCACCATATACATTCCTTTCCGGATAGCATCCATTGTGGAAGATTTGACATCCAGTTCGTTGCGTACATTCGCTTTATTATTCTGTATCTTGTTATCCTTGGATGGGTCTGACACTTTATCTACCAGTGTCAGATCATAACAGGTTCCCCCGTTAGAGATTGTTGATACATAACGTGACAGCTGAACCGGTGTATAACTGTTGGTACCTTGTCCAATGGCGGAACGCACGGCGTCGCTGTCCGATACGTGCGGCTCTGCTTCCGTCAATTCCACACCGGAAAGGTCCGTCAGACCATATTTATCTGCATATTTTTCCAGTTTTTTCAATCCTTTTTCATTGTTTACCGCCGATCCATTCAAACCACTCAGGCGGTATCCCATCTCGTAAAAGAAATAGTTACACGAATGCTGGATTGCCTGTGATACATTAATTGTTCCGTGGCTGTATGTGCTCCAGCATTTTGGCGATGGATTGATCTTATCAAATACAACGCGGTCTGTCACGGTAGAATACGGATCGATCACACCTTCCTCCAATGCTGCCGTCGCAGATACCATCTTATACGTAGAACCCGGTGCCGTTTTCTGCTGTGTAGCGCGGTTCAAAAGCGGGGAAGCTGAATTCGAATTGATCTTTGCAAAATACTCACTATCCACCGAATTGGCAAACTTATTGTTATCATAACTTGGATAAGATACCATTGCTTTCACTTTTCCGGTATTCGGATCCGTGATAACAACAGAAGCCGCACAAGGCGTAAGTCCTAATTCTCCCGGAGTAATCTCAAGAGATTTGATCTTTGATTTCAAAAATTGAAATGGTGAGATCATACCCGTTCGAAGTTTTGCCAGTGTTGTATTATTTTTCTTAAAATACCCCTGGGCAAATAAAAGCATACAGATCTGTCTTCCACTGATCTGATCATTGTAGATCAACGTATGATATACTTTCTTATCATACAAATTGTCATCGTTTAATTCTTCTAAAATATAATCCACAATCTTTGCATAAATTTCCTCGGTGCTGTAATACTCATCGCCGACATTTAACATTTCAAGATCGATCCAGTTATGCGAAATAGCATAGATCAAAAACTCACTCAGACTGATTTTTTCATTGGCATACCGGTGGTATGTCTCATCCGTCTTATCCATCTTATCGGTTGCGATCACTTCATTTTTACGGAGCATGGAATAAATATAATCCATGTATTCTGCATCCGTATCCGACATATTTTTTGTTGTCGTTTTATTGTTATAAGACAAATATCCGGTAACCGTTTTTAAGGAATTCTTTTTCGCTCCGGAAAAGGTCTGATATACATTTTTTTCCAATTGCGATGCGTCGTCTCTGGAAAATTTTGTAATATCCACCAGACTGTTTTCTATGATCGCACAATACACATCATAGATCGGGACACGTATATTTTTAGCATCTTTTCCTTTGGAGCCGGCACTCTTGCTGTTATTTAATTTAGAGATCAAAACACCGGCAATTTCTTTTTCCGTCAATTGATAAACGGCACTTTGCAGATCCGAGTCAATGCTGAGATAAATGTCTTTTCCTGCCGTCGCATCTTTATGATCTTTGGTTTCCACCACACGCGAACTGCTGTCAATTACTAACGTCTCACTTCCCTTTTTACCGCGAAGCTGCTCTTCATAAGCACTTTCAATCCCCGATTTTCCAATCTGATCTGCAGCCGTATACGTATCGTCACCGTTTTCTTTCATGGAAGCTAACGTATCCGATGAGATCAAGCCGGTATAACCGATAATATGGGAAAAATATTTACTGTTATAATATACACGCTTTGCCTCTTCACTGACATCAACGCCGATCAAACTGGAAGAATTTTCCTTTATTGCCGCAACTGTCTCTAACGAAACATCTGAACTTATCGTAACCGGTTCATATTTTTGATACGTATTCATCATCAGCGCGTAACGGATCGACATAATTTTAAGCGCCGTTGCATCATCATAATCCTGCTCATATTTTTCTGCAGCATCCGCGTCATTTTTATTTTTTTCTGTCAGCGGATCAAAAAAATGAATGGCATTCACTGCATTCGATGTCCGTATATAACGGAAACATTCTTCCGCCGTCATATTCTTCTGGTCATCGGTAAGCTCATCGACCGATTTGCAAAAATAAATTTCTCTTTTAAACCGGAGCTGGGCATTTTTATCCACATTAAATTTAAAGCGCCCCTTTTTATCTATCGTAATAGGAAAATCAACGGTTACCTTATCTCCGTTTTTTTCAATTAAGGCAATGCACTTTAATATCATTTCATTCATTTGTTTATTCGTTTTAATCTCACCGGTATCTTCCAGTGTGATCGCATAACTTTGTTCATTCGACGCAAGCAGTTTGCCGTTGCAGTCATATATCTTACCGCGTGAACTCTTGATCGTTCTCTGTTTTTGATTTTTAATCGTCGCCTGCTTTTCGTAAGCCTCGCCTTCCACGATCTGCAGATAGAACAAACGGCCAACTAAAATACTAAAAAGAACAACATATACAACGATCAGAGTAAAAATACGCGAACGCACCAACGTTTTTAAATAGTCAATAATTGCAGAAAACATCGCCTTACACTTCCTCCCTTCGTTCCGTTGACAGATATTTTTCGAACCGGTTTAACACGCGAAAAACAACAACGGAAACAACTAAAGTATAAATCAATTCCGGCAATATGATATGGGAAAAATAAAATGCAAAATGCAGTTTTCCACGTACCAAAAACTCTGTAATATAATAATAAAATCCGTATACCAGATCCCCCAGTCCTACCAATACACAGGGCAGTATGTAATTATCCGTAAAATAAATTTTCTGGCAGTAGCCGCAGAGGAAACCAATTGTCATAAAAATAAACGCATACAATCCAATCACGCTTCCATACATCATGTCGAGCATTAAGCCACACAACAGCCCGATAAGTTCACCGGAAGTACGTCCGCGCATATAGCTGTAACATACTGTGAGGATCAATAATAAATTAGGTACTACATTTGCCAGTGCCAATTTATGGAAAAATGTTGTCTGCAGTAAAAAGGCAAGCAAAATAATAAAAATAGTTGAAATACGTCTTTTAATCATATTTTTTAATCTCCTCGATTTCGGAAGAGTCCTTCAACGTCGTAATGATCAATACCGTTTCTAATTTATCAAAAGATACCACCGGTGTAAGATGTCCGCTCTTGGATAATCCATCCGAATCCTGCGTAATATCTGAAATATATCCAACCAGCAGTCCCGGAAGGAATTTATCACTAATATGGGATGTCACAACGGAATCCCCATTTTTAGCTGTCACAGAATTACTGATCATCGTAACATCGATATATCCTTTGTAGATGCTCTCCATGTTTCCTTTTACAATACAAGTTTCTCCCGTATTTTCAAACATGGCACTTACATTGCTTTTATCATCAATAATGGCACGGACTTTGGCATAATGCTCTCCAACTTCCGATACAATTCCTACCAGTCCATTGCCGGCGATCACGTTCATATCGACAGCAATTCCATCTTTCTTTCCTTTGTCAATGGTAAATAAATGAAACCAGTTATTTCCATCCCTGCCTATGACAGTCGCTGCCACTTTCGGATAATCCGGATATTTCTGATCCAGCTGATACAATTCACGATAATTGTCCAGGTCATTATTTTCCCCGGCAAGAATCTTATTGTCGTAACTCAGCGCATCA
Source organism: Lachnoclostridium sp. UBA6475 (assembly GCA_002435545.1). Classification (GTDB taxonomy): domain Bacteria; phylum Bacillota; class Clostridia; order Lachnospirales; family Lachnospiraceae; genus Eubacterium_F. The sequence continues at coordinate 9,251 of DJNB01000113.1, read as the reverse complement.
ATTTTTTCTTTCAGCTGCTTGTTTTCCTCCAATAAAGATTCCTTGGAATGAAGGAGATCCATCTTATCGGAAATGGCTTTTCCCACTTTGTTGATTCCACTCTGCATCGGAGACATAATATCTCCTACCGTCGCTTTCACACCGCTTAACCGGTCTGAAAATTTGAAACTGAGCACTACGAGAATGGCACAAAGAATACTGCAAAAAATATAAATATATTTGGGATGAATTCTTGGTCCCTTTCTTTTCTTTCTTTTCATCGCCTGTCTCCATTCTGCTTATAAAGCAAGTTTTGCAAGCTGTGGGTCTTCGATAACCGCACCAAGTCCCATAATTACGGTACTTTCCGGTTCTTCGCACAAATTCACTTTCAATCCGAGTTCTTCGTAAATAAAGCGTCCCAGATCCTGGATGCGGCTGGAACCACCTGTCAGGTAAAGACCGGATTTGTAAATATCGGATGAAATTTCCGGTGGTGTGCGCTCCAAAATAATCTTGATGGAATCGACAATACTCTGGAACAATTCTGCCAGCGCTTCATGCACACATTCTCCGGTTACCGTGATCTCACTTGGAAGTCCGGTCACGAGATTCCGGCCGCAAATGTCCATCTGCGCATCGGTCACATAGGCAGAAGCAATATTTTTCTTAATTGCCTCGGCACTCTTTTCTCCAATTACGAAATTCATATCTTTTTTAATCTTATTGATAATGGCTTCATCAAACCGGTTGCCACCTACCGGGATCAAACGGCTGAGCACGATACCGCCCAGTGAAAGCACAGAAATCTCTGCCGTATTGGCACCGATGTCTACAACGAGCGTACCGGTTGACTTGGTAATATCCAGATTCATTCCCAACGCGTCCGCAATCGGTTTTTCTACCACATGAATCTTTTTGGATTTCAGATTCGTATTGGCGATCAGGTCAAAATACGCACGTTTTTCCACTTCTGTAATATCCGTAGGAACTGCAATATAATATTCTGCTCCTTTAAAACGTTTTTTGCCATTCAGTTCTGCAAAGAAATAGTCGATCAGCGCCTGCATATTTCCAATATCTGCCACTACTCCGTTTTTGATCGGATATGACACTTCCAGATTTTCCGGTGCTTTTTCATACATTTCAAAGGCTTCGTCACCAACGGCAAACACATGGTTCTTCTTATATATGGCAATCACACTCTTCTGGTGTAATATGACACCTTCTCCGTTTTTATAAATTTTAATTGAGCTTGTACCAAAGTCAATTCCTATCGCTTTTCCTAACATTTTCTTCATCCTCTCTATCTTTATAGTCCATCATATGTGTCCTCTTTCTTTTAAGCTGACATATTGATAATCTCCAAGAATCAAATGGTCCAGTAATGAAATGCCTATCATTTCTCCGGCTCTTTTCATACGTATTGTTGCATCCAGGTCTGCCTGACTTGGTGTCGGGTCGCCGCTTGGATGATTATGTATCAGTACAAAGCACGAAGCATCGTATTGAAGTCCCTTTTTTAAGACTTCTCTCGGATGAAGCACACAAGATGCCACAGATCCGCTAAAAAGACTTTCCCGATGAATGAGCCGGCAGCGGTTGTCCAGATACAGCACGGTAGTCTGTTCTGTTTCCAGCGCCCGCATTTCCTCCATAAAGTATTGCGCAATACACTGTGGCGAATCAAACTTTTCGCGTTCCGGCTTTCTCTCTCTTGCCAGCCGTTTCGACAATTCTGCCACACATTGCAGCTGAATGGCTTTTACCTCGCCGATGCCACGTATTTTTTTCAACTGCTCGTCCGACAAATAGTACAATCCAAGCAGCCCCTTATGGACGGGATGCAGATCCAGCACTTCTCTGGCCAGTTCCACACTATTCTTTTCATGGGTTCCTGTTTTTAATAATACCGCAAGTAATTCCGCATCTGACAATGTCTCGATTCCCTGCTTCTTTGCTTTTTCATAAGGTCGTTCCGAAACCGGAAGTTCCTTCATTGTGTAAAATTGTTGACGCATACGGCCTCCTGACTCTACACATTGTCTACCCATACATAAATTATTTTACCATACATTTTTGAAAATGTATATATAGAACCCCATAAAATTCACATACTTTTCGCAATTTATTTTGGTAGTTCGACAATTTTCTCATCCACCATCTTCTGAAGCGACATCAAAATCCCATATTTTCCGTGCTGCCAGGTAAGTCCGCCCTGGAAATACACGCTGTATGGCGGTTCGATCGGAGCATCCGCGCTTAATTCGATAGAGGATCCCTGAATAAAGTTTCCTGCCGCCATGATGACATCGCTGTGATAACCCGGCATCGCATACGGTTCCGGAGCCACGTAACTGTCCACCGGTGATCCCGCCTGGATTCCCCGGCAGAACGCAATGATTCGTTCCGGCGATCCAAGGGCAACTGCCTGAATGATATCATTCCGCTCCTCGTCTTTTCCCGGACTCGTCTCAAAGCCAAGGTTTTCGTAAAGATTTGCTGCGAAAATGGCGGATTTCAACGCGCTCGCTACCACCTGCGGTGCAAAAAACAGCCCCTGGTAAAAAGAACGGTTCACTTCCAGCGAAGCTCCGACCTCTTTTCCCAGTCCCGGTGCCGTAAGACGGTTTGCTGCCAGTTCAATGATATCCCTTCTTCCGACAAGATACCCTCCCATCGGCGCAATCCCGCCGCCCAGATTTTTAATCAGGGATCCAACAACCAGATCCGCTCCGACATCCGACGGCTCGATCCGGTCTACGAACTCACCATAACAATTGTCTACCATGCAGATGACGTCCGGACGCCGTTCTTTTACAAAGGCAATGATCTCGCCAATCTGTTTGACGGACAGCGTTTTACGCATGGCATATCCTTTGGAACGCTGGATCGTAACCAGTTTGGTTCTCTCATTTAATGCCTTTTCGATGCCCGGATAATCAATCGCACTGTCTTTCAACAGATCAACCTGCGCATAGGTGATCCCAAATTCACGCAGCGATCCCGGTTCGCTTTTTCCATTGATTCCAATAATTCCCTCCAGCGTATCATATGGCTTGCCGACCGGAGATAACAGCTCATCTCCCGGACGGAGGATGGAAGAAAGTGCCAGCGTCAACGCGTGCGTCCCGCAGGTGATCTGCGTTCTCACAAGGGCATCTTCGGCATGAAAAATATCGGCATATACTTTCTCCAGTGTATCCCGTCCGCTGTCATCGTAACCATACCCGGTCGTCCCGTACATATGTTCTGCACTGACACGGTTTTTATGAAAGGCCTGCATCACCTTTAACTGATTGTATTCTGCCATCTCATCAATGGCTTCAAACCTTGCTTTGAGCGACGCGCAGATCTGTTCTCCGTATTCAAATACAGGCGCACTGATCCCCGCCTGTTCATACATTTTTTTTCGTTCTTCTGTCTCCAGCATAATTTTCTCCTTTTTCAACCGGTAAAGCCGGTTGCTGCAAATTTTTCGTTATAAGATGCCTTTCTTTTCTGCCAGCCGGATGATCTCCTCCACGATCTCACTTTCTGTGTTAAACTGATCTTTGTCGATCATCTGCACTTCCCGTTCTCTCCGGAACCAGGTAAGCTGCCGTTTGGCAAAATGTCTGGTATCTTTCTTGATCTGTTCGATCACTTCTTCTTCGGAACATTTTCCCTCAAAATACGGAAACCATTCCTTATATCCAATGGCCTGCATCGAGGTCAGACCCTTTCCATATCCTGCTTCATGAAGTTTTGTCACTTCTTCTGCCAGTCCCTGCTCTGCCATCTGATCTACCCGCCGGTTAATACGGTCATATAGTTTTTTCCGATCCATGGTCAGCACAACATACAAAAAGTTATAGGGCGATTCCTTTTCCCGTTGTTCTTTATTGTGTGCAGAAATCGGGGTTCCCGTCTCTTCATAGTACTCCAGCGCACGGATGACCCGTTTTACATTGTTTTTATGAATGGCTCCGGCAGACTCCAGATCCACTTCTTCCAAACGTCTGTGCAGTGCCTCTGCGCCTTCTCTTTTGGCAATTTCTTCCAATTCCTTGCGGTATTTGTTTTCTTCCCGTTCTTCCTGAAACTGCACATCGTAAAGCAGTGCCTGAATATAAAATCCCGTACCTCCGACTACGATCGGAATGTGTCCGTTTTCATAGATTTTCTTCAGACTCTGCTTTGCCAGCTGCTGGAATTCATATACATGAAACGGCTCTTCTACGGGCAGGATATCCACCAGATGATGCGGCACCCCCTGCATCTCTTCCGGTGTGATCTTCGCCGTTCCGATGTCCATTTCCCGGTATACCTGCATCGAATCCGCCGATATGATCTCGCCCCCGATCTTTTGTGCAAGTTCGATCGAGGCTTTGGTTTTTCCGGCAGCCGTCGGACCGGTCAATATAATAATAGGTTTTTTCATCCTGATACAATCCTTTTAAATTTCTTTTCAAATTCTTTTTTTGACATGGAGATCGTCGTCGGTCTGCCATGCGGACAGTGATACGGATCTTTGGCATGCAGCATCTTATCGATCAATTCATTGGCTTCTGCAAAGGACAGCGTATGATTTCCTTTTACTGCGGCTTTGCACGAAATTGTTGCACAGCGGTCTGTGATCTTTTCAATGCGGTCCGCCATCGGATTTTCAATCAACTCATCCAAAATGCTGTAAAACAGATCTTTGCTTACCAGATGCAGAAAATGTGACGGAACTGCCACAATCGCGTATTCATCCCCGCCAAATTCCTCAATCTCAAATCCAAGCCGGGAAAATGCCTCCTTACATTTACCAAGCATTTCCTTTTCCTTATGGGTCAGGGAGATCAAAAGCGGCGTTACCAGATTCTGGCTGTACACATGATTATCCGCCAGTTCTTCCATCAGCTGTTCATACAGGATTTTTTCATGAGCCGCATGCTGGTCAATGATCAGCATTTCTTCTCCGTATTCAATCATCCAGTACGTCCCAAATACCTGACCGATCAGCCGGAATTTAATGCGGTCTTCCTCTGCCAGCATCTCATTTTTGAAAAAGGACTGCTGCTCGTATTTTACCTGCGGCTTTTCTTCCTGCGGTGCAGTCACCGGCCGGACAGTCTGTACTGGTTTTTGTTCCGGTTTGGCGCCTCCAGTTTTTTCCATATCTTCTTTTTTGGTCTCTTCGATCCGTTTCCGCTCAAATGGTTCCGGCGCCGGTTTTTCAGGCGGTTTTGGAATCTGTGCAGAAAGTGTTTTCTTTTCCTCTTTCCCCGGTGCCACGTTCGGGATCAGGGTCGCCTCATGCAGCACCCGATGGATCTCCTGCTGAAAAAGTTCAAACACTTCTTCCTGATTCATAAAACGGACTTCCATCTTGGTCGGATGCACATTGACGTCCAAAAAGGCACTGTCAATCGTCAAAAACAAGACCACAAACGGAAAACGGTTTGTCATCGTAAATCCCTCATATCCCGTCTCAATCGCTTTCGTAACGATCGGACTTTTGATATATCTGCCGTTGATGTAATAATACATAAAGGTTCTTGTTCCTCTGGAAATCTCCGGTTTTCCGACAAATCCCTCTAATTTCATCCCATCTTTTTCTACATTTACCGGCAGAATGGCTTTGGTAATATCCGCACCAAACTGCTGGTAAATATTGTCTTTTACATTGCCGTTTCCCGATGTCTGGATCTTCGTTTTTCCATCCCAGATAAAGCGGAATCGGATTTCCGGATGAGACAGCGTAAAATGAAGCATTACTTCGCTGATATAACCGCCTTCTGTCGTTTTCGTCTTCAAAAATTTGGCTCGCACCGGCGTATTATAAAACAGGTTCCGGATTAAAAAGGTAGAGCCGTCCGGGCAGCCTACTTCTTCGTCTGCCACTTCTTTGCCACCATGAATCTCATAACGGCATCCGATCAGATCCTCTTCTCTTTTTGTGATCAGTTCCACCTGTGCAACCGCCGCTACACTAGAAAGAGCCTCCCCACGAAATCCCAGACTGTGAATCGTAAGAAGGTCTTCTATCTTTTTTATTTTGCTTGTCGCATGGCGGGTAAATGCCATTGGAATTTCCTCTCTGGCAATCCCGCATCCATTATCTGTAATTCGTATAAAGGAAATGCCGCCGTCCTTGATCTCGACGGTGATGGCATTCGCCCCTGCATCAATTGCATTTTCCACAAGTTCTTTTACAACGGCAGCAGGGCGCTCTACAACTTCCCCTGCCGCGATCTTATCGATCGTAGATGGATCCAAAAGCTGTATCATCCAATCTCACTCCTTACCATTTATCTTTTAACTCGTTCTGCCATTTATATACCAGGTTCATCGCATCCATCGGTGTCACACGGGAAAGATCAATGTCCCGCAGTTCAAACAAAATATCTTCCGAATGGAACGTCGTCACCGTATCAAAGATGGAAAGCTGATTCATCCCGGAAACTGCCTTTTTCTCCGGCACTGCCTCCGGCTCCTGTCTCTCCGGAATACGGATGACAGACAGGCTGTCTCCCCCTTCGAGTTCTTCTGCGATCTCTCTGGCGCGGATCAGTACACTTTCCGGCACCCCGGCAAGTTTTGCCACCTGAATACCGTAACTTTTATCGGCACCGCCCTTTACAATCTTTCGCAGAAATACAATATCTTCGCCATCTTCTTTTACGGCAATACAGTAATTCTGAACGCCTTCCAGTTTTCCTTCCAGTTCCGTAAGTTCATGATAATGCGTCGCAAACAATGTCTTTGCACCAATATTCTTCTTATCTACAATATGTTCTACCACGGCCCAGGCAATGCTGAGTCCGTCAAAGGTAGACGTTCCGCGCCCGATCTCATCCAGGATGATCAGACTGTCCTTGGTTGCATTATGTAAAATATTGGCAACTTCTGTCATTTCTACCATAAATGTACTTTGTCCGCTTGCAAGGTCATCGGAAGCACCCACACGGGTAAAAATGCGGTCCACTACAGAAAGATCGGCCGAAGCTGCCGGAACAAAGCAGCCAATCTGTGCCATCAGAGCAATCAGCGCCGTCTGACGCATATAAGTTGATTTTCCCGCCATATTCGGTCCGGTGATGATGACAACACGGTGAGAATCCTCATCGAGATACGTTCCATTGGAAATGAACATATCGTGATCGATCATCTGTTCAATGACCGGATGACGTCCCTCTTTGATATTTATGATTCCTTCCTCATTGAGAGTCGGACGTACATAATTGTTCTTTTCCGACACGAGGGCAAGGCTTGCCATCATGTCTAACATGGCAATTGCCTTCGCCGTACGCTGGATCCGGACAACCTGCGTAAATACATGATCCCGGATCTCGCAGAACAACTGGTATTCGAGATTATACAATTTATCTTCCGCTCCAAGGACGACATCTTCCAGCTCTTTTAATTTTTCCGTCGTGTAACGCTCCGAATTTGCAAGTGTCTGCTTGCGTACCCAGTCTGCCGGCACCAGATCTTTATAGGAATTTGTCACATCCAGATAATAGCCAAATACACGGTTATATTTCACTTTCAGGTTCTTTATCCCTGTTTTTTCCCGCTCTTGTGCCTCCAGCTGGAGAAGCCAGTCTTTCCCTTCGGATTTGGCTTTGCGGAGTTTATCGACTTGTTCGTCGTAACCATCGCGGATGATCCCTCCGTCATGCATGGCAAGCGGCGGTTCTTCCGTGATCGCATCGGTGATCAGTTTGCAAATATCTTCTAACGGATCCAGTTCTTCTAAAATTTCCGCAAACAGCCGGCTTGTAAAATTCGAGCACAAAAAACGGATCGGCGGCAGCATCTCCAAAGAACTTTTTAACGCAATAAAATCTCTTGGGTTTGCTGACTTATAACTGATCTTACTAAGCAGTCTTTCAAGATCGTAGATCGGATTCAGATACTCTCTGAGTTCCTCTCTCGTGATCATATTTGCATTTAATTCATCAATCGCATCAAACCGCTTTAAAATCTCTTCTTTTTGAATAAATGGCTGCTCCAGCGTACTGCGGAGTTTTCGCGCTCCCATCGCCGTCCGTGTCCGGTCAAGCACCCACAAAAGGGAGCCTCTTTTTTTCTTTTCCCGAAGCGTCTCTACAAGTTCCAGATTCCGGCGGGTATTGCGGTCCAACAGCATATATTTTCCCACCTTATAGGGAACCAGTTCCAAAATATGGGCAAGCGAGGTCTTCTGCGTCTCCTCAAGATATTCCATCACGGCACCTGCCGCTGTAATACCGACCGAATAATCCGCCAATCCCAGTCCGTCCAGCGTCTGAACCGAAAAATGGCGGCAGAGCGATTTTTTGCAGCATTCTTCATCAAAATAATGCGGCGCCAGCGAAGAGATCGAGATTCCAAGCCGTTCTTTCAGATCCTCGATATCCACTCCGCTAATATAAAAAGACTCATTACAAATGAGTTCACTCGGCATAAATTTATTGATTTCATCGAGAAGTTTTCCCAACGTATCCACTTCGGTGAGACGGTATTCTCCCGTTGTCACATCCACGACAGAAATCCCGAACAGATCATCCATCGCGACAACACCCATCAGATAATTGTTCTTTGACTCATCCAGTGCTTCCAGATTGCAGTTTGTACCCGGTGTGACGATCCGCACCACTTCTCTTTTTACAAGTCCCTTTGCCAGTTTGGGATCTTCCACCTGCTCACATATCGCCACTTTATAGCCTTTGGACACCAGGCGGGTAATATATCCTTCTGCAGAATGAAAGGGGACACCACACATGGGTGCCCTTTCTTTCAATCCACAACTCTTTCCGGTAAGAGTTAATTCCAATTCTTTTGATGCACATTTTGCATCTTCAAAAAACATTTCATAGAAATCACCCAGACGGTAAAACAGGATACAATCTTTGTACTCATTCTTTGTCTCAAGATACTTCTGCATCATGGGGGTAAGCTGTTCTTCCATTGGTCGTCTCCTTCTTTATCCTTCCTGCGTGGCAGTCTGTTCCGGTGTTTTCTCCGGCTCCGGTGCTTTTGTCGGCTCCGGTGCCTTTGTTGGTTCCGGTGCTTTTGTCGGCTCCG
>DJNB01000113.1:0-178 GCA_002435545.1 Lachnoclostridium sp. UBA6475 | reverse complement strand
TTGGTTCCGGTGCTTTTGTCGGTTCCGGTACTACCGTCGGTTCCGGTGCCTGTGTTTCCTGCGGCTGGTGCGTCGGTGTATGCGTTGCCGGCTGTTTTGTCACTTTCGGACGTTTTGTGGCTTTCGGACGCTTCGTCGGTTTTGGAGTCACTGTCGCTGTTGCTTTCGGTGCCGAAGT
>DJNB01000128.1 GCA_002435545.1 Lachnoclostridium sp. UBA6475 | reverse complement strand
GAACACTTCGTGTTCTTTTCCGCCTTTGACAAGGCTAAAAATGCTCATATGTGGAGGGGAGCCCTATTAGGATCTCAATGTATGGAAATCAAAGTCTCTTACGTGCAAGCACGACGATTCATTGATTTCCATACATTAGATCCTGAATAGTTACGTTACTATAATAAATAACTAACACACGGTATAAACTCACGTATATTGGTAATAATAGGAGTATACCACGACAGCAGTAAAGCCGTCCTGTGGTATGAAAGTAAAATCTTATCCTGTATTACATAGGGAAGTAAAAAGAACGAGGGGTATGTACCATGGTGGTTAAACGAGGCGACATTTATTATGCAGACTTAAGACCGGTTGTGGGCTCCGAACAAGGTGGCGTACGACCGGTTTTAATTATACAGAATGATATGGGAAACCGATATAGTCCGACGGTGATCTGTGCGGCGATCACATCCAAAATGAATAAGGCAAAACTTCCGACGCATATTGCGTTAAATTCTGCGGATTATGGGATTGTAAAAGATTCTGTCATTTTGCTGGAACAAGTGAGAACGATAGATAAATCACGATTGCGGGAGAAAGTCTGCCATCTGGATGAGACGGTGATGAGACGGATCAATCAGGGCTTAGAAGTGAGCCTGGCACTGCGTACATAAGAAAAACGCCCGGATTCCGGGTGTTAGCGGTCAAAAAAAGAACAAACAAAAAACACCTCTGGGAGGAGGTGTTTTTCGTGGTACCATATGGTACCTAAGCGTATAATAGGGTGGGAGTAGAAAGTTTATACTTTCCGAGTATTAAGATACTAAACAGATGTGTCAAAAATATGTCAAAATATTCTTTTTTGGAAAAAAGTTCAAAATTTTTTTAAAACCATTTTTTTCTTAAATTGCTATTGCATTGACAGGGTCCTTGTTGTTATACTATTAGTAGTGGAAACGAAAATCAATTTGGAGGATTTGGAGGATACCAATGAAGATTGGATTAGTACGACATTTTAAAGTAGACTGCCCTCATAAAGTGATGATGACATCCAAAGAATTCAGAGAGTGGTCAGAAAAATATGAACATGCAAGGATATTGAAGAAAAAAGTAAATATGTCAGGGATTCATTGGGACATTTGCTACTGCAGCGATCTGGAGCGTGCTGTCGAGACGGCAAAAGAAGTGTACAGCGGTAATATTTATGTAGATAAACTCCTGCGGGAAGTAGACAATGCTCCGTTTATTGATACCGATCATCTGAAACTGCCGTTTCCGATCTGGCATTTTTGCGGAAGGCTTGCCTGGTTTTTTAAATCCAAGAGCCAGCCGGAGGACATCAAAGGCACCAGACGGAGAGTGCGCAAATTTTTCCGGCAGATTGACTGGTCGCAGGATAATATTTTGATCGTGTCACACGGTTTTTTGATCTTTAACTTTATTTATGAACTGTTCCGGCTGGGATTTGTCGGAAAAGAAGTGCGAAGAGTGAAAAATGGGATCCTGTATCTGTACGAAATTCCGGATTATAAGCGGCCATTTCAATATCATCCGAAAGAGAAAGAAAAGGAAAACGAATCATGAAGATAACCATACTCTGTGTGGGAAAATGCAAAGAGAAATTTATGCAGCAGGCAGTGGCAGAATACGAAAAACGCCTTAGCCGGTATGTGAAATTACAGATCATAGAAGTTCCGGATGAAAAGACACCGGACGGTGCTTCGGAGAAACTGGAAAAGCAGATCAAGGAAAAAGAAGGCAGAAGGCTGTTGGATAAGATACGACAGGACGACGAAGTGATCGCGCTTGCCATTGAAGGACAACAGAAGACATCCGAACAGTTTGCTGCGCAGATCGATCAGTACGGCATTATGGGAAAAGGCAATGTCGTATTTGTCATCGGAGGATCGCTGGGACTTTCGGAAGAAGTATTGCAGAGGGCAGACCGGAAACTCAGTTTTTCCACAATGACATTTCCCCATCAGCTCATGCGTGTGGTCTTATTGGAACAGATTTACCGGGCTTACCGTATCATAAAAAAAGAACCCTATCACAAATAGAAAGAAGGAGACAAATGACACTTTCTTATTTTACAGATAAAATACCGGCCGTTGCAGATGCCGCGCTTCATATCATCATTGCGCTCATCTTATTCGTGATCGGACAAAAACTTGTCAAGCTGTTATTGAAACTGCTTCGTACCTCATTTGACAAAAGCAGTATGGAAGAAGGAGTGGCACATTTTCTTTTGTCCATTATCAAATTTGGTTTGTATGCGGTGCTGATTCTGATCTTGTGCCAGTTTCTCGGTTTTGCGACAAGTTCGATCATTGCGCTGTTAGGTTCCGCGGGACTTGCGGTAGGACTTGCCCTTCAGGGGAGCCTGGCAAATTTTGCCGGCGGCGTATTGATCCTGATGATGAAACCGTTTATGGTCGGGGATTATATTATCGTCGGAGATCTGGAAGGAACGGTGATCGGGATCGACATCGTATACACCAAACTGCAGATGGTCGATAATAAGACGGTAGTTCTTCCCAACGGAAAGTTAGCGGATTCGAACATTATCAATGTGACGAATCAGGATAAACGACGGATCGATCTGGAGATCGGAGTCAGTTACGATGCAGATCTGCAGCAGGTACGCCGTGTACTGCAGGACATCATAAAGGCGCAGGATGAGATTCTTATCGGCGAGCCGGTAGACGTTGTCGTCGGTGCCCTTAACAGCAGTTCTGTCGATATGGCAGTGCATGTCTGGGTGAAAAAAGAGCATTACTGGCCGGTGCGCTGGCGGATGTTAGAGCAGATCAAACTTAGATTTGATGAAGAAGGAATTGAGATTCCATTTAATCAATTGGATGTGACAGTAAAGCAGGAAACTGCAAAAAAATAGTAATGAATGTTAAAGGAGAATGAAAAATGAGAGGACCAAAAGCACCAAAAGACCCTACCAAAAAAAGACCAAGCCTGTATTTGATGTTAGATAAGGATATTGCGGGTCTGCCGGGAAGGGATGGCAGCTGCCGGGACACCAACTATATGGAGGGCAGACTGGTAGAGCAGGTAAAAGGAATCTGCGGAGATGTGGACGAAGATATTCTGAAACTGTTAGAATCTTTCGAGGGGATCCGCAAACTTGTACATAGTATCGGTGTCAGCATTACGGCACATGAAGAAGAGGAAAAAAGCAGCTTTATTGATTTTACGATCAATTGTTATGGAAAAGAGGATAAATACGTTACCGGAAGCAATATTACGGCAAAATGTCCGTGCAACGGCGAAGAGGTTCTGATCGAACTCGCGCAGGTGCCGGTCAATGAGATGGATGATATCATTGGAGAATTTGATTTTGATTTTCCAAAGGACTGCAAGAGTGCCAGTGTAACGCTGAAATTCTATCTGAATGACAGCTATCAGGTGCCGGAGATCCAGGTAGACCCACCGATTGATTTTGCATCGGAAGCGTATCAGAAGATGATCGACAGATCACTGTTAAATCTTGGAAATGTTAAACGGCTGAAAACTGCGATTGAGAAGGCACAGCGTGGAGAAGATGTGACAATTGCATATATCGGCGGTTCGATCACACAGGGAGCCGGAGCCAAACCGATCGAGAGCAAGTCGTATGCGTATTTGTCTTACCGCGGCTTCTGCGAGCGTTTTACACCGGATGACGGCGCCCATGTGACATTTGTAAAAGCCGGTGTCGGAGGAACCCCGTCCGAACTCGGCATGATCCGCTATGAAAAAGAAGTGACAGATTATGGAAAAATCAAGCCGGACGTTGTCATTGTCGAATTTGCCGTAAACGACGAAGGCGATGAGACGGAGGGCGTAAGTTTTGAAAGCCTTGTGCGCAAGATTGCTAACGCTGATAATAAACCGGCGGTGATCCTTAACTTTGCGGTATTTATGAGTGAATGGAATCTGGAAGACCGTCTGGTGCCGATCGGTAAAAATTATGATCTTCCGATGGTAAGTGTAAAGGCCGCTGTAGTACCGCAGTTTTCGGAAAATACAGTGGTGACCAAACGGCAGTATTTTTATGATATTTTCCATCCGACCAATGACGGACACCGCATTATGGCGGACTGTCTGATCGGGCTGTTTGAGCAGGCAGCAAAAGCGCCGATGCCGGAAAAGGACAGCGATTTCACGGTGAAACCGGTAAAAGGCGCAGAGTTTGAAAATATCATACTGGTAGATTCTTCCAATATTGAGCAGTACGGAACGGTTTCCCATAAGGGATTCGACCATAAAGATACAGAAATTCAATACGTAGAAAGAAACCTGAGCAGCCAGGCGTCTCCGGTACTGGAAAATGGCTGGGCGAAGGCATATGAGACGACGGGAGCGGAATTTGTCATGGAGATTACGGCAAAAAATATCGTACTCGTGTCGAAAGATTCCGGAACACCAAAATTTGGAAAAGCGGATGTTTATGTGGATGACAAACCGGTTCTCACTGCAGATCCGCTTGTCAATGGATGGAATCACTGCAATCCGCAGATCATTTTAAATGAGACGGAGTCGGCAAAGCATGTTGTAAAAATCGTGATGCATCCGGGAGATGAGGAAAAAGCCTTTACCATCCTCGGATTTGGAGTCACGCTTTAAAATATTTTACATGGATTTTACATGGGTTTCTAACTTGTTTTACAAAAGAATGTTATGGTAATACAAGGAAAAGGAGATGACCAAAGATGGCACTGATCTATGTAGTGGAAGATGATGTAAATATTCAGGAAATCGAGATGTTTGCGCTTAAGAACAGCGGATACAGAGTGGAAGGATTTGGAAATGCGAAGGACTTTTTTGCAAAATTGTCGGAAAAGACGCCGGATTTGATCCTTCTTGATGTGATGCTTCCGGATCTGGATGGATTGTCTATCTTAAAAAAGGTGCGGACCGTTCCGGATACGAAAAAAATACCCGTGATCTTTGTGTCGGCGAAGACATCGGAAATTGATAAAGTAAAAGGACTTGACATGGGAGCGGATGATTATCTTGCCAAACCATTTGGCGTGATGGAACTGATCTCCCGTGTTAAAGCACTGCTTCGAAGGAGCAATGCGGCAAGCGAAGAAAAGACACTGGCGCTGGGCGAGATTCAGATTGATAATGAAAAGCACTGTGTATATGTCGGAAACCGGTTATGTGAGCTGACGTATAAAGAGTTTGAACTTCTCAAGATGATGATGCAGAATGTCGGCATTGTTCTGACGCGTGACCGCATTATGGACCGCGTCTGGGGAACCGATTACGAGGGAGAATCCAGAACGCTCGATATGCACATAAAAACCCTTCGGAAAAAACTGGGTGAAGAGGGAAGCCGGATCAAGACTGTACGGAATGTGGGGTATGTTCTCGAATGAAAAAACGATTAAATCATACTTTCTTACTTGTGTCGGCAATTATCATCACATTGATGGTTGTATTGTTTAGTTTCATATTTTATCAGCTGTTATGTGAGGAGGTAAATGAAAGCCTGCAAAATAACGCGGTCATTTTGGAAAACGCACTTGAGGCATCCGATAACGAGTCTGAAATCGCAAAAAAGATGGATTTTGAAAATCTTCGGGTTACGATTGTAGATAAGAACGGAAAGGTGATATTTGACAATTTTGCAGATACAGAGCAGATGGATAACCACAAGGACCGTCCGGAGATTGATGAGGCGCTTGCAACCGGAGAAGGAAGAAGTGTAAGACATTCCGATACACTGGCAAAGAATATATTTTATTATGCACTGCGGCGACCGGATGGTACGGTTCTGCGCGTGGGAAAAGAATCGGACAGTATTTACAGCATTCTGCTGGAGATTCTGCCGGAGATCATTGCTATCATTGCGCTGATCTTTGTCGTAAGCTGGATCATGACACTTCTTTTTGCAAAAAATATCATTAAGCCGATTCAGCGGATGGCAGAGGACATGGATTCCATTGAGGAAAAAGATGGTTACAGAGAACTGGTGCCGTTTATCCGAAAGATCAAGGCGCAGCATGAAGACATTATGAAAAGTGCGAAAATGCGGCAGGTATTTACGGCTAACGTGTCCCATGAGTTAAAAACGCCGCTGACTTCCATCTCCGGCTATGCGGAACTGATTGAAAACGGAATGGCGACAGATGATGATGTAAGGCGGTTTGCCAAGGAGATCCACCGCAATTCCAAACGTCTGCTGACGCTGATCAATGATACGATACGTCTGTCAGAACTGGATATGACGGAGAAAACGATTGAATTTGAAGATGTTGATCTGTATGAACTGGCGGAAAGCTGTGTCGGCATGCTTCAGATCAATGCGGAAAAACATCAGGTGTTTCTTTCCCTTTTTGGAAGTCCCGCCCATGTGTATGCCAATAAGGGAATGATGGAGGAATTACTTTATAATTTGTGCGATAATGCGATCCGCTACAATAAAGAGGGCGGAAGTGTAAAAGTAATCCTGAAAAATGACGAAGACGGTGTACGCCTGCAGGTAAAGGACACAGGA
>DJNB01000179.1 GCA_002435545.1 Lachnoclostridium sp. UBA6475 | reverse complement strand
TGGGCGAACCGCTTGATAATTACGACAATCTGATCCGTTTTGTCAAGCTGCTGTCGCATCCACAGGGGATCCAGATCAGTCAGAGAAGTATTACGGTTTCTACGTGTGGTCTGGTTGACCGCATCCGTGATCTGATGAAAGAAAAATTACAGATCACACTGGCGATCAGTCTCCATGCGCCAAACGATGAAATCCGACAAAAAACGATGCCGATCGCAAAAAAATATTCGATCGAAGAAATTTTTTCTGTCTGTCATGAATATGTTGACTATACAGGTCGCAGGGTGACCTTTGAATATAGTATGATCGATGGTGTAAATGACGGAAAAGCCCATGCTTTGGAGCTTGCGAGAAGATGTAAAGGGCTGAACTGCCACATCAATCTCATTCCGCTCAACGAAGTAAAAGAGAGAAAATGCCATCGTTCGAAAGAAGAAAACATTAGAGATTTTAAATTAGTACTTGAAGAAAATCGAATAAATGTTACAATAAGAAGAGAGATGGGGAGCGATATAGATGCTGCCTGTGGTCAGTTACGTAATCAATTTATGAACCGGCCCACTTCTGAATAAGGAGGTTAGACTGTGCAAACATTTTCGTTAACAGATACGGGACGCATGAGAACTGCCAACCAGGACTACGTTTTCTGTCAGGATACAGAGATTGGAAGTTTCCCAAATCTGTTTATTGTGGCTGATGGTATGGGAGGTCACAATGCAGGTGATACCGCTTCACGAATGTGTGTGGAGGAGGTTGTATCGCAGATAAAAAAGAGTACAAAGATCACCCCGATCGGGATCTTTGAACAGGCTGTAGCAGCGGCAAATGAGAAAGTATACCGGGCATCCAATGAGGATCCGTCTTTATACGGAATGGGAACTACCGTGGTTGCAGCAATGGTATTGGGAAAGGTAGTTTATGTTGTAAATGTTGGAGATTCCAGATTGTATGTATGTAAAGACTCACTGACTCAGATCACAGTGGATCACTCTCTTGTGGAGGAGATGGTACAGTCCGGAAAACTGCAAAAAGAAGAGATGCGTACACATCCAAATAAGAATATTATCACACGGGCTCTTGGAACCGATCAGGAGGTCAAAGCGGACTGCTTTGAGATTGAAGTGGAAAAAGGGGACGTGCTTTTGTTATGCTCTGACGGGTTGTCCAATATGCTGGAAGATAAGACCATGGAAGAGATTATAAAGAAGTATCCGGAGGATATGGAGCAAGCGGCGAGAAAATTGGTAGATGAGGCAAATAAAGCCGGTGGAAAAGACAATATCAGTGTTGTTCTTGTCCGTATTTAAAAAAGATTGGAGGCGTTATTTTGGTAAGTATAGGAACCATTATTGGTGATCGTTATGAAATACTTGAAAAAGTCGGCAGCGGTGGTATGGCGGATGTTTTCCGTGCAAAATGTCACCGGTTAAACCGCTACGTGGCTATTAAGATATTAAAACAGGACTATAGTGAAGATACCAAATTTGTGACAAAATTCCGCGGAGAAGCGCAGGCGATCGCCGGCATTTCCCATCCTAATATTGTTGGTATTTACGATGTCGGTGAGGAAAATGGCATGTATTATATTGTCATGGAACTTGTAGACGGAATCACATTAAAAAAATATATTGAAGAAAAAGGAAAATTGTCAGTAAAAGAGGCGGTTGGTATTTCTCTTCAGATTGCAAACGGGCTTGAAGCAGCGCATAGCAATCATATCATTCACCGTGACATCAAACCGCAGAATATTCTGATCGCGAGAGACGGCACAGCGAAGGTGACTGATTTTGGTATTGCCAAAGCGGCAAGTTCCAATACCATTACGGCCAATGCGATGGGATCCGTACACTATATCTCACCGGAGCAGGCAAGAGGCGGTTACAGTGATGAGAAGAGTGATATTTATTCTCTTGGTGTAACGATGTATGAGATGCTCAGTGGTACTCTGCCGTTTAACGGAGAAAGTGCGGTCGCAATTGCTTTAGCACATATTCAGGAAGAAGCGGTGCCTCTGGCAGCGTTGGATGCGACGATTCCAAAGGGAATCAGTAACATTGTAAATAAATGTATGCAGAAGAAGACCGAACTCCGTTACAGCTGTGTGGCAGATCTGATTGCAGATCTGAAAATGTTTTTGCAGGATCCGTCCGGAGATTATGGTGTGATCGGAAATCTGTATAAAAACGATGGCACGATATTCATGTCAAAAGACGATGTCAATACGCTCCGGGATGCATCCCGTAAGGGGATGGGGCCGGTCGAGAAAAAGATAGAGGTGCCGGAAAAGGAAGAGCCGGAAGAACCGGAAAATAATTCCGATGTGGATCCGAAATTGGAAAAAGCACTGGTGTTTGGAAGTATTGCGGTAGCAATTATCATAGGACTTGTTGTACTGTATATGGTAGGACGTGTGCTTGGATTCTGGGGAAGTGCGAAGCCAAGCAGTGAAGAAAAAGATCCTTCTACGCAAGTTACAGAGACAACAAAACCGGGAACAAGTACATCCGAAGAAGAGATTACTTTGGAAGATTATGCTGGTAAGATTAAAGATTACGTTGAGACAGATCTGTCAAATTATGACATTTCCTGCACAGTCACAGAAGAACCTTCGGACGATGTGGAGAAAG
>DJNB01000091.1:16247-22027 GCA_002435545.1 Lachnoclostridium sp. UBA6475 | reverse complement strand
AGAGAGGCGGAGGGAATTGCGCAGATGAAACAATATCTGGCGCAGGGATTGTCCTATCCGGCGGCGCGACAGTACTTTTTACAGGAAAAGACAGGCTGGAGTGAGGAAAAATGCCGCGAGCGGATGCAGCCGGGCAATATCCTGGGGGCAGAGTACCGTCAGGCAATACGGCTTCTCGGTTCGTCGATGGAGTGTGTACCGATTTTAAGAGAGGGGATGGGATATCACCAGATTGAGCCGGAGACGGAAAATGACTGGAAATATATGTCAGCGACGGCGATCCGTGCGCAGATGGAAGCCGGACTTGATTATGTGAAAGGAATGCCGGAAGAAGCGCTGCAAGTGTGGAAAGAAGCCGGGTACAGCATGAAAACAGAAGATTTCTGGCCGGCTCTTGCGCTGGCGGTTCGGATGCACATAGAGAACCTGGATTCTTACAAAGATGTGTCAGAAGACCTTGCGGCGGTATTTTCGCGGGAGATTTTGCAGGCGGTAGATTATGAAGGATTTATCCATGCGTGCAAGACAAAAAATATCACGATGGCGCGGGTGAAACGGGCGTTGTTTCAGATCCTTTTTGAGGTAAAAAAAGAGGAGAGGGAGACGAAGATGCCATATCTGCGGCTTCTTGGCAGACGAAAAGATGCCTGCCCGCTTCCGCTTGGAAGTTCACGGACAACCGTGATCGGGCGGCTGGCAAAAGAGGAAGAACGGCTGAGTGGGAGTGCCGGAAAAAAACTGGCACAGGATATCTTTGCCGCGGACATTTATCACATGACGGTTGCCCGGAAAACCGGGATGCCGCAGAAAAATGAATACAAACAACCGATGGTGATCGTCGGTTAAAAGGAGGTTGTTACGATGGAACAACGGTTAAAGAACTATTTGAAATTTTATGGAGAGACGGCGGAGGGAAGCCGTAAGATCGAGGGGGACAAAGGTGAATTTTTGTCGCAGATGCTCATACAGATTGGATTTTTCCAGCATGAAAGGCTGATCCACCTGATTGTTACGGTGCTTTTTGCCATTCTGGCGGTGATCTCGATCTTAGCGAGCCTTTTGATCCGGGAATGGGCGGTACTCCTGCTGTGCCTCATGTTTTTTGTGCTTTTGATCCCGTACATACGCCATTATTATATCTTGGAAAACGGGGTGCAGAAATTGTATCAGTATTATGATCAGATTTATGCAGAAAAGACAGAGGATGCGAAGTAAAAGAGTTGCGGAATGACGATAAATATGCTATGATATTAGTATATTTATTTGGCCGTGAAGGAGGTTACAGGATGAAGATTAGAGCAAAATTGATAACAGCAGTGTGTGGAACCCTTCTTTTGGAAGGCGTGGTTTCTTTTTTGGCAGTTTATCTGGGACTTGGCAAATTTATCGCACCGGGTGCATTGATCGCATATAGTGTTGTGGTGATTTTGTCAATCATTGCCGGAGCAGTGATTGCGACAATATTCAGCTTTCGATTTGTAAAACGTATGGAAGTTGTCAAAGAACAGCTGACAGCGATGGCGGATCATGATCTGACGTATCAAATTCCGCAAAAGACGTTAAAGGTGAAGGACGAACTCGGTGAGATCGCCAGAACCTCGGCAAAGACAGCGGAGTCTCTGCGGGAGATGGTTGAGACACTCAATGCGATGCTTACGGGAATGGATGAAAATATCGTAGAGACATCGGAGCGCGTAGATACCCTTTCGGATAAACTGGACGGTATGTCAGCGACGACCGAGCAGGTATCCACCGGATTGATGGAGACTGCGGCAGCAATGCATGAACTGGATGCGTCTACGGATGAGATCGAAGTGGTTATGAAAGGTGTCGCAAAGCAGGCACAGGAAGGTGCGGAAGAGGCTGAGAAGATCAATGCACGCGCTCTGGAACTCCAGGAAAATGCGAAGGAATCCAGAAATACGGCGAACCGTGTATTGAAAGGCAATAAAGAGCGTATGGAAGAAGCGATTCAGGCTTCCAAAAATATCCAGCAGATTCAGGTGTTGACGGAGACGATCCGCAATATCACCAATCAGACAAATCTTCTGGCAATCAATGCTTCCATCGAGGCAGCGAGAGCCGGTGAGAGCGGACAGGGATTTGCGGTAGTTGCGATGGAGATTACAGATCTTTCCGAGGCTTCTTCGGAGGCAGTTGAAAAGATTCAAAATGTGGCAGCGACCGTAACCGAGTCAGTAACAAGTCTGGTTGAGTGTTCTGAGATTATTCTTGAATTTATCAACACGTCCGTTATGACGGCGTACAGTGATCTGGTAGAGACGGGAGACCACTACAAGCAGGATGCGGAATATGTCAATGGACTGGTAGAATCCCTGAGTGCAAGTTCCGATCAGATTCTCAGCAGCTTAAATGAGATGAATACGACGATCCGCGATATCACGGCGAAAAGTGATCAGGGAGCGAAAGGCAGCGAGACGATTGCCGGCGATACCAATGAAATCGCACGGAATTCCGCAGATATCAAGCAATTGGCGGCTTCCACAGGCAGCAATTCGGTTCACTTGAAAGAACTGGTAGAGCAGTTTACCATCTGATAATACATAAGAAAATAGTTCGAACATACAAAAAGCAAGTGACGGTAATGCGGCCACTTGCTTTTTTGATGGTTTGGTAATGAGTTAAGAAAATTATTCTACAATACACTCCTGGATCAATTCCGGTATATCACCCGGCGCGTCACTGATCTCGTAACAGTTTTCCAGATGACGAAGTCCTGCATCCAGAAGGGACTTGTCCGAAGTATATAAATTGGCAAGGGGTTCTCCTGCTTCCACTTTCTGCCCCAGTTTTTTATGCAGAATAATACCTGCGCACGGATCGACAGCATCCTCTTTTTTGCTGCGCCCGGCACCCAGGATCCCGGCGGCAGTACCGACTCCTTCGGTGTTGATATAGGTAAGATACCCGGAGTGGGGAGCTTTCAGTTCGGCCTGTACCGGCGAGACAGGGAACGTTTCCGGCGAAAGGATATACGAAGTGTCGCCGCCCTGCATTTCTGTCATTTTAACAAACGTATCAAATGCGCGACCGCTTTCCACGCTTTCTTTGGCTTCTTTTACTGCTTCTTCGTACGAAATATTTTTCCCAAGTGAGATCATATGGGCAGCGAGGGTGTAGCAGACCGTCATCAGATCGTCCGGCCCATTGCCGTGAAGGGCGTCGATGGCCTCTTTTACTTCCAGATTATTGCCGACGGCGAAACCAAGCGGTTCTTCCATTGAAGTCAGCTGCGCAATGGTTTTTTTACCTGCCATATTTCCAATTTTTACCATCTTTTTAGCGAGTTCGAGTGCCTGCTCACGATCTTTCATAAAGGCACCGTTTCCGGTTGTGACATCAAGTACGATGCAGTCGCTGCCGGAAGCAAGTTTTTTGCTCATCACCGAAGAGGCGATCAAAGGAATGCTTTCAACGGTAGCCGTCGCATCGCGCAGTGCATAGATTTTTTTATCTGCCGGTGCCAGATCCGCCGTCTGGCCATTGACGCAGATGCCGGCTTTCTTTACGGCATCGAAAAATGCGCCGGTCGAAAGATCGGTACGAAAACCGGGGATAGATTCCAGTTTATCAATGGTTCCGCCGGTAAACCCCAGCCCGCGGCCGCTCATTTTGGCGATCGGGATTCCACAGGAGGCGGCAATCGGTCCGATGATAAGGGTCGTCTTGTCGCCGACACCGCCGGTACTGTGCTTGTCCACTTTGATACCGTCGATCGCAGAGAGGTCGTTGATCGTACCGGAATCGCGCATGGCAAGCGTCATTGTCGTCAGTTCGCGGTCATTTAACCCTTCATAGCAGATTGCCATCAGCATCGCAGACATCTGATAATCCGGGATATCTCCCTTTGTAAAACCCTCGATCATTGCACGGATGCTTTCGTCAGAGAGTTCTTTTCCATTTTTTTTATCGTGAATCAAATCTACAAATCGTTCCATAAGTAAACCTCCTTGTAAAGTCTTCTATAAATCTAGTATAGCATATTTGGAAAAAATATGATATACTTACTGTAATAATGTTTGGGTTGAACCTTTCGACCCTAGCTATAAAAAAATACGAAGGAGTTTATTTATGTCAACATCATCAATTATCATTCTTGCAGCATTCGTGGTATATCTGCTCTTTATGATTGTCATCGGAGTATTTTCCATGAAGAAGACAAACAACACCGAGGATTATTTCCTTGGTGGCCGAGGATTAAATGGCTGGGTAGCCGCGCTGTCCGCACAGGCCTCCGATATGAGTGGATGGCTTCTTATGGGACTGCCGGGATCCATCTATGCACTCGGAACCGGTCAGGCGTGGATCGCGATCGGTCTGTTCCTTGGAACCGTAGCCAACTGGCTTTTCATTTCCAAGAGACTTCGCCGTTATACCATTGTGGCGAACAATTCATTGACACTTCCGGAATTTTTGGAAAACCGCTATCACGATAAAAAACGTGTACTGCTGTTTATCTCTTCGCTTGTGATCGTCGTATTCTTCCTTGTTTATACGGCATCTGCGCTGGCTTCCGGAGGAAAATTGTTCAGTTCCGTATTTGGCGTGGATTACCATATCGCACTTGCCATCGGAGCGGGAGTTATCTTAATTTATACATTTCTTGGCGGATTTCTGGCGGTGTGCTTTACCGACTTCGTTCAGGGAATGTTGATGCTCGTCGGTCTTTTGGTCGTTCCGATCGTGGCATATGGTCTTGTGAGCAGTGATTTTGCTCCGCAGCTGACAGCGACACTGAGCGGAACCGGCATTGCTTACGACGATTACATGAGTTTGTTCTCCAATGGAGGAAAACCGTATACTTTCGTAGATGTCATCTCGCAGCTGGCATGGGGACTTGGATATTGTGGAATGCCTCATATTCTCGTGCGTTTTATGGCAGTAAAGAGTGAAAAGGAATTGAAAAAATCCAGCGTGATTGCCATTATCTGGGTAGCAATTTCTCTTGTTGCTGCGTGCTTTATCGGAGTGGTCGGAAGAGCATTTCTTGGTGCAGACCAGATCCTTGGAACTGCCGGACAGGCATCGACAGAGAGTGTCTTTATTGAAATGATCAACAAAGTATTTACATACCGTCTTGGCGTGCCGTTTATTGGTGGAATCTTCCTTTGCGGAATCCTTGCCGCAATTATGTCTACGGCAGATTCCCAGCTGCTTGTATGTGCGTCTTCCGTGTCAAAAGATATCTATAAAAATGTACTGCGCCCGCAGGCAGAGGATGACAAAGTATTGAAAGTCAGCCGTGTTACGGTGCTTGTCATCGCTGTGATCGCATTTTTCATCGCATGGAATCCGGAAAGCAGCATTATGAACCTGGTTTCGGATGCCTGGGCCGGCCTTGGCTCTGCCTTTGGCCCGATCGTAGTATGTTCGCTGTTCTGGAAGCGTACAAACTTTGCCGGAGCGGTAGCCGGTATTGTTTCCGGCGGCTTGACAGTACTGATCTGGGACTATATCCCACTCGTTGGCGGACAGACCATTGCGGCAGCGACAGGAATCTATTCCCTGCTTGTCGGATTCTTCATCAGTCTGGTGTGCATCGTGGTCGCAAGTCTTTGTACAAAAGCGCCATCGGAAGAAATTTTGGTCGAATTTAACAAAGTTAGCAGTGAAAATTTTGAATAATTTAATAAAATCTTAGGTTGATTTTTCGGGGCAAAAGGTATAAAATGACTAATGGTCGAAAAAGAATAAGTTACTTGAAGAGTAACTATTCAGGTTCCCCACTCCCCATTCGCATTTCGAACACTTCGTGTTCT
>DJNB01000091.1:1251-16225 GCA_002435545.1 Lachnoclostridium sp. UBA6475 | reverse complement strand
CGCCTTTGACAAGGCTAAAAATGCTCATATGGGGAGGGGGAGCCCTATTAGGCTCAATGCGCAGAAAACAATGTCTTTTACGTGCAAGCACGACAATCCATTGTTTTTGCACATCGAACCTGAATAGTTACCAGGAAAATTTTATACGTTGATTGGAGGATTTAAAATGGAAGAATATGGATATCTTTTATTTATCGCCATCGTACTGATTAGTACAAAATGCCTCGGTCTTGTGACAAAACGGTTCCACATGCCGCAAGTAGTGGGGGCGCTTGTAGCCGGTTTGATTATCGGACCTGCCTGCCTGAATCTTTCGTCCATTATGCTGGTTGGAGAATCCAATTCCATGATTCACAGCCTTTCCGAAATTGGAGTTATCGTACTGATGTTCTCCGCCGGACTTGAGACAGACATACAGAAGTTGAAAAAGAGCGGACTTGCTTCGCTGGTGATCGCACTGCTTGGAGTTATTGTTCCATGTATTGGTGGTGCCCTGATCGCTCACTTTTTCACAGATTCCACGGGAATCACAGCAGAAGCAGCAATGTACCGCAATATATTTATCGGTGTTATCCTGACAGCGACTTCGGTTAGTATTACGGTGGAAACGCTTCGAGAAATGGGAAAACTCAGTACAGATGCCGGAAATGCAATTCTTGGTGCAGCCGTTATCGATGATGTCCTTGGTATCATTGCCTTGACGATCATTACAACACTCGGTGGACAGAATGGCGGCGGTGAGACCCCAAGCATCGGAATGGTTTTGTTAAAGATCTTGCTGTTCTTTGTTTTCGCTTTTGTAGTTGCATTTGCATTTGGTAAATTGTATTATAAATGGACAGAAAGTGCTGGTCCACAGAGAAGATACGGAATTATGGCACTTGCTTTCTGTTTGTTGTTTGCCTTTGCTTCCGAATATTTCTTCGGTGTAGCAGATATTACAGGTGCTTATGTTGCCGGTCTGGCAATTTCGGTAAGCCCTAAGATTGAATACATAAGTAAACGTGTAGAAACGGTTTCTTACATGTTCTTATCCCCGATCTTCTTTGCCAGCATCGGTCTGGAAGTTGTTCTTCCTGACATGACCGGAAAGATCATCATGTTCTCGGTACTTCTCTGTATCGTGGCAGTGCTTAGTAAAGTGATCGGATGTGGACTTGGTGCAAAATTGATGAGATATACATCAAAAGAAAGTCTTCAGATTGGTGTCGGCATGATCTCGCGTGGTGAGGTTGCCCTGATCGTAGCCAGCAAAGGTATGGCGGTTGGTTTGATGTCACAGGATCTGTATGGACCGGTCATCATTACCGTAGTTATTACAACGATCGTTACACCAATTCTCTTGAAGCTGGTATTTAACGAGAAAGAAGACAGTGCGCCGCAGAAAGCCGCATAAGATGTAAATATTCAGGACGATTAAGTTCTTGCAAAAAAGAAGCCTGCATGGGAAATTCCTATGCAGGCTTTTAAAATTCAATTTTTTATTGTCCGGCTTTATTCAAAGCTTTGAGTTTCATTTTCTGGAAGAATCCCATCTTTTCCGGCTGCTGCAATAAGTTATTGCGCGAACCTTTTACATCCATAATATAGATACCACTTAAAACGACTTTTAATTCTTTCTTTACCGGAAGCAGTGGGAAAATCTTTTCGTCACACATCAATGTCATGATTCTCGGACCAATTTTTGCTTTTACAACAGGAACTTTGGAACCTCGGAGATACTTTGGTGTGTTATCCACGATCATCTTTGGCAGCCCGGCGTCTTTTAGTTTCATCCTCTTTTTGTCTATGACGAGGATGGAAGCGATCTGGGAAGCCTCTTTCATCTGTTCCTGCGATGCTTCCTGCTTTGCTTGAAGTTTCTTTCCAACAATAGATAAAACAATAAATACGATAATGAGTACGGCAAGGATAATACCCATTACGATCAATGCGGTTTTCATAAATACGGTTACCTCACTTTTTCTAAATTTGGCATGGTTCGAGATGCCTAAGTATTATATTAACATTTTTTGTGCGATTGTGCAAGAAGTTACTTGTCATACATCTGCTGAATGATATTTTGAACGTAAGCGCCGATGTGTTTTTTGTCGTCACCTTCCAATTGATCCGGATAGACCGGAGCACCGTATTCGATGTAGATGTCGCCGCCGTGGATCCATGGAAGATGATTTTCCATAATTTCTTCGGTTCCCTTGATACAGACAGGGATAATCGGAACTTTTGTCTTGGTTGCGATCTTCATGCTTCCCTCTTTAAAAGGAAGAAGGGTGTCGGTTGCGTTACGCGTGCCCTCCGGTGCAATGTAAATCGAATATCCATTTTTTACCAGTGAAATGGCATCCAGGATGACACTCATGTTCTGTTTCATATTGCCACGATCCATAAATAAGCAGTTCAGGAAATACATCCACTGTGCGATCATTGGAAATTTTTTGATCTCAATCTTGGAAATAAAGGCAACCTGTACATGCTGTGAGGCGATCGTGGAGTAAGCCAGCAGAATGTCATAAAAGCTGCGGTGGTTGGCGGCAAACATAACCGGTGTGTCTCCAGGGATGTTTTCCAGCCCTTTGATGTGCTTTTTACACCCGGAGACAAACATGGCAACATTGAAGGCAATGCGCACAATGCGGATGGCAAAAGCCGCCGCCGCCTTTTCGTTGATTTTTCGTACCACGCATTCAATCAGGAGAAGCGGAATGCTGATGATACATACAATAAGATACAATAAAACGATCAATATGGTTCTCATTTGCTATAATATCCTTTCTTTCATTCGTTTGGCAGATCAGTAGGTGCGGAAGTTTCTTCTGCCACCGGTTCTTTTGTGGCCGGTGGAGCTTCGGTCGGAGCAGGAGCCGGCGGCTCTGTTGCGGCTGGAGCGGCAGTGACAGTGACAGGCGGCGCCTCCGTGACGACGGGAGCCGGTGTTGAAGCCGGTTCTGCAGCCGGTGCGCTTGTTTTCTTTGGTTTTGCACTATGTCTGGCCTTTTTGTCTTTTTTCTCTTTCTTTTCGTCTTTTTCTTCCTTTGGTTTCTTTGTCGGTTTTGGCGTTGCATAGACAACGGAATCCGGATCTTCGACGTCAACGCTGTTTTCCGGTACTTTTTCATTTTCCATTGTGACACCGTAATATTCTTCCAAAGTCAGATCATTTTTATATAGATAACCGGCAATGGATGTACCAACATAGCGGATGTGCCATGGTTCGTAACTGTAACCGGTTATTTTTTCCTTTTCATACGGATAACGGATGATAAAACCGTATTCGTGGCAGTGTTTGGCGAGCCACTTTCCTTCTTTCGTATCACCAAAACTTTGATCAAGCCGGTAGCCTACACTTTTGGCAGATACATCAATGGTCAGTCCGGTCTGGTGCTCACTGCTTCCGGGCATTGCAGAGACGGCATCTGTCGCAGCCTTTCCACGGATGGCAACATTGCGGTCGTAAATCTGTTTCTGCCGTGCATAGGAACGATATCCGGAGATACCATATAATTCCACTCCGTCTTTCTTGGCAGCGGCAAACAATTTTTCAAGTGCATTTGCTGCTATTTTTCGCATTTTCCGCTTGTCATTGACATAGGAAAAATTAAAATCCACATTCGGAACGACAAGGTTTTTCGGAATATAGGTGGACGGAAGAAGGTATTTCCGATTGACTAAAACCGTCGTACTGCTCGGAATGGTATCGAGCGGAACGCTTTTTTTATCGGCTAAAATCGAGTCTAAATCCTCTGGCAATAGAGAATCCTCCTCATCCTCTTCATTATTATAATAGTATTCATAAGTGTCGGAATTATTCGTTTGATCCGTATGCTGGGGCTTTCGGAAGCGAACCACCACGACTCCGAAAGCGGCAGCCAGTATGAGTATAATTCCGGTTAGTACAATGCGTTTTTTCATTTGTGCCTCCCCAAGCGCAAATTTTAAGGACGGCAGTCAGATGGTGTCTGGCTTTTCGCCCCTAATATTGAAATTATACTCTTTCGTATAAGAAAAATCAATGCGATTTAAAGATATTTTTGTCGAATTTTTTAAGCGTAAATAATAAAAGCATTCCCAGGATGCCACAGGAAAGAACTTCTCCGATGCCAACCGTAAGCATCAAGTACGGGATGGCACTGTCGAGGCCGTAGGCGATGCGGAGTACCCAGGGTACAATGATGGTATTGGAAATAATTGGGGGTAAAGGAGCAAGCCATTTGTATTTTCGCAAAGCGTAGGTGCCCAATGCCCCTAAAAATGTGGCTGTCGTTCCAAAGATGACATCGAGAATGACAGCGCCGGTGGAAAAGTTGGCGATAAAGCATCCGATGGTCAGTCCGGGGATGGCCGCAGGGGTAAAAAACGGTAAGATGGTAAGGGCTTCCGATACGCGGACCTGAATGGCTCCGCTGGCAAGATTAAATGCGTTGACCGCGTAAGTGATCACCACATAGAGGGCAGCGATCATTGCTGCCTGGCAGATAAATACGATTTTGTTTGTTTTTTTTTGCATAATAAAAAATCTCCTTAGTTTTGTTTTACGTGTGGATGGTTTCGAACACACGGGGTTTGGCATAAACTCATTTTTGCGCATGCTCTGCTTCTTTGGCAGCAAGCACAGCATGTGCTAATTGATCAGCGCAGGATGTGTTTTTAAATCCACAAAGAACACCGCTGCATTTATCAGCAATCTGATCGGCTGTCCAGCCATCGACCAGACGGGGAATTGCTTTCAGATTTCCATCACAGCCGCCATAAAATACGACATTTGTCACGATGTTGTCATTGATCTCAAGATCAATCTGTCTGGCACAGGTACCTTTTGTCTTGTAAGAAAAATTCATGGTTATATCATCCTTTCGCTTTAATATGGTAATGCCTTAAGAACATATTTTAGTAAAAATGCGGACAAATGTCAAGTGACGTCCGATAAAATTTTTATAATCAATTCAATGGTAAAAACCTCTTCGGTGTTAGAAAAATACGCCATTCCGCCGTGTTTTTCCGCGATTGCCTCAATGGAATTCAGTCCGATCCCGGATCCGCCCTTGTGTGTGGAAAGATACCGGTCATTTTTTTTGTTCACTTTGCCGTCAAAGCGGTTTTCGGATTTGATCACAAGAAATCCATTGTTCTGCGCAAATATAGTAAGCCGGTGAAAACGATCGGCAGGGTGCTCCAGTGTCAGACAACCGGTGCATACATTTTCCAGGATATTGCCGATCAGGCTGCAAAGTTCGGTGTCGCTTATCGTACATTTTGCCGGAATCTGAATATCCCAATATTTTACAATTGAGTGCGAAGCAAACAACGCGTCGTAATAATTGAGCAGGGCGTTGACCGGAATTTTGCTGCAATACTGCATTGGCGATTCGGGGATGGCTGCCACACAGTCGGCAAGGTGTTTGGTCAGGGCATCGTATTCTTTGTTCTGTGCCATCTGTGCCAGGCTGTGAAGCTGCTGGCGGAAATCGTGGCGCTGCTTGGCAGATTCTGTGATATAACGCTGCTGTGCCGAGTACTGGCTTTCCTGCATTTCAAACAGGCGCACACGCTCTTCGGTTTTGGCATTTTTAAGCAAGATAACAGCCACCAGATAAAAAATCACATAGATTACATTTAATAGCAAAAAAGACAGGACAAGGTAGACCACGTAGATAAAAAACATACGGTTTATCTGTAAAGTCTCGTATTTTTCCGGCATGATTATGATATTAAGGATCGTAAATACAAGGGGCACCGGCAGAGTGGCTCCCCATACATAGGCGGAATCCAGGGAGTTGATCAGATTGCTGAAATATTTGTAAAATACACGGCAGTATATCAGCAGCATGAGCATACTTATGGCAAGCTGAAATGTGCAGGCAGCCGGACAAGCAGAAAGCTGGTTCTCTGCCGGGTGGATCTGGCTGTCGATGCAGAGGGAAATGTTGGTTGGAAATGTCATCAATGCAGTAACCAGAAGAAAAACAGCAGCATTGGCCGTCCAGTGGGTGCGGAGTACATACTGGTAAAATATGTATAAAATAATCATATCCGGAATCATAACATAGTTGGCAGGCAGGTTACTGAATGTTATGATTGCGGCACTTAACGGAATCATGACGGCGAGGCTGATTCCCAGATATAATATTATTTTTTTGAGCGGAACAATTAACTGGTCTTTCATGGGAAGAAAGCAAAGCACTGCGGCGGGAAGTAAAACCATGAATTGAATTAAATGTGCATTAACGTTCATATAGTAACATCCTTTCATTTCATACTAGGGACATTATAAGTGTATCACGTTTTTTGTATTTCAACAATATATTATGGAAAAAATCCACATTTGACAGTACTCTTTGATTATGTTATCATCTTTTTATAGAAATTTAACAGGAGGTAACAAGATGGCAGATTTTGATTTGAGCGATATCGAGGAAATGCAGGTTTCCCTTGAATTAGAAGACGGATCTACATTAGAATGTGAAGTAATATATATATTCGAATGGAATGGAGATGATTATGCCGCACTGACACCGGTTGACGAGAATATTGAAGAACTTTATTTCTTTGGAATTCAGATCAGCATGGAGGGAGAGCAGCCTGAGATCACACTTCTTGAGATTGATGACGATGAAATGTTAGATGCAATCTCCGATGCGTTTGATGAGATGCTTGACGAAGAGGAATTCGGCGAGGATGAGGACGAAGAAGATGATGACGACGATGGCCGCTGGGATGAGTTTATCAACAAAAAGTTAGATTAGTATATATTATTATGTATTGCCTGGAAAGGGGACTTCCAATATTTGGAAGTCCCCTTTCGATTACCACGGTTTGCGTGTGTATTTTAGTATGCATTTTTATTGATAAATCCGGTTACTACTGTAAGCAGCAGGATTTTAATGTCGAGCATCAGAGTCCAGTTTTCGATGTAGTACAGGTCACAGTCAATACGCATGCGGATCGAAGTGTCGCCGCGGTATCCATTGACCTGCGCCCAGCCGGTAATGCCCGGACGAACCTGGTGCTTGATCATATAACGCGGAATCTCTTCTTTAAATTTCTCTACGAAAAACGGCCGCTCCGGTCGTGGACCGACAAGACTCATATCTCCTTTTAATACGTTGAAAAACTGTGGAAGCTCGTCCAGACTTGTTCTCCGGATAAATTTGCCGACCGGAGTAACGCGTGGATCGTTTGGCGTCGTCCAGGCTTTCTGTTCTTCGGAAGCTTTTTGGACAGCCATAGAGCGGAATTTGTACATTAAAAATGGTTTTCCGCCAAGTCCGATACGTTCCTGTTTGAAGATCAACGGCCCCTCGGAAGTTGCTTTTACAAGGATAGCGACCACCAGCATCGGAATCGAAAAAAGGATAATGAGGCAGATGGAACCAATGATGTCCACCGTACGTTTGATAAATTTATTAAAGGAATTGGTAAGCGGTACATTTCGCACATGGATAACCGGAAGTCCATCCAGGTCTTCGGTGTAAGGGCGTGTCGGAATGATGTTATTGTAATCCGGGATGAATTTGGTATGAACGCCGGATTTTTCCGTAATTGCCACAATCCCTTCGAGTCGTTTGTACTGGTCGATGCCAAGAGTGATCGCAATCTCGTCAAAAGAATTTGCGGCAAGAACTTCTTCCAGATCATCAATATCCCCGATGACATGGACGTCACGGTAAGATTTTCCATTCTTTTTCTGGTCATCCAGTATCCCGTGTACGACATACCCCCATTCCGGATGAGCAAAGATACGGTCGATATAGCCTTCCGCGGAACGGCCGTAGCCAACCAGCAGCACATGCTTCAGATTGTGGCCGCGCTTGCGGAAACGGCGGAGGATCGTTGTGATCAGCAGGCGGAAGATCAATTCCAATATGAAATTCGTAACTACAAAAATTACAATAAACAGACGCGCATAGTTTCCACTTTTAATAAAGTAAAGACCTGCCGTACAGTACAGGATTCCCACAACATTTGCTTTGAAAATGTTATATGCCTGTGATTTGCGGCTTGTCACACGTTTCGGATCGTACAGATGAAATGCATAATACGATACGAGGTAGCAGGGGATCAGGAGAAAAAGCATCTGCATGTATTCTTCCAATGGCCCGTACAGTCCGATTGGTTCTTCAATGATCTGCCATTGGATCAGAATGCTCTGTTCTTCATCAAAACGCAGCTTGTATGCAAGTACAAATGAAAATATTAAAATAAGTACATCTATGATAAAACGTATGATATTAAGCAGTTTTTGGTTTCCTTTGATCAAAATCTTTCATCCTTTCAAATTTATATCTATTATTATAAAGTATTTTTTCCATTTTCACAATATAAAAATAAGATATTCACAAACTAAACACATTTGGTGGGTATAATGCATTTATACAACGAAAGGTAATGTATAGTATTAATGAAACGGGAAAGGAAGATTCAATATGAATGAAGAAAATAACAATCCTTGGGAAAATACGAATAATAATATGACGGATAATACCATTTATGTGCAGCCATCACAGACAGAAGATACGTCAGGCGCACAGAATACTGCCGGAACGGAGCAGGGGCCGCAGCCGATGCCAAGTTCTGACAATATGTATCGTTTCCGGAACACCAATCCCGGTGGCGGTGAGCAGGAGCCGAAACCACCGAAGCAGAAGAAAAATGGCGGTATGAAGAAGACGTTGATCTCCGCAGTGGTATTTGGTGTCGTTGCAGCATTTTGCTTTTTTGCAATTGTAAAAATATGCGGAGTGCAGGTTGGAACACAAAAATCAAATTCCGGTGAGATCGGAACGGTAAATACAAATTCCGGAAATGTGGAATTAACGGCCGTATCCGGCGGAGCAGTTGCCGGTGTAACCGATGTGTCAGGCATTGTAGAAAATGTAATGCCTTCCATCGTTTCCATTACCGAGACGAGTATGCAGAAATCCATTTTTGGCGAATATCCATCCGAAGGTGCAGGCTCCGGATTTATCGTAAAACAGGATGACAAAGAACTGCTGATCGTCACAAACAATCACGTTGTTTCGGGCGCAGAAAGCATTACCGTTAAATTTATTGATGATTCGACGGCGAAAGCAACGGTCAAGGGAACGGATTCTACCGCAGATCTGGCAGTAATTACCGTGAAATTGAGTGATTTAAAAGAAGAAACAAAGGGTAAGATAAAGATTGCAACACTTGGACATTCGGATGATGTAAAAGTCGGACAGATGGCAATTGCAATCGGAAATGCTCTTGGATATGGTCAGTCCGTGACAGTTGGTTATATCAGTGCCAAAGACAGAGAAGTCGAAGTCGGCGATGAAAACGGAAGCAGTTCCAACAAAATGGTTCTTCTTCAGACAGATGCCGCAATCAACCCTGGTAACAGCGGTGGCGCACTGCTTGATGTAAACGGTAACGTTATCGGTATCAACTCGGTAAAATATGCAGATACCAAAGTGGAAGGAATTGGGTATGCGATTCCGATGAGCGACGCCATTCCGATCATCAATGAATTGATGCAGCGTGAAGTACTCAGCGACAGCGAAAAAGGTTATCTCGGCATTACCGGTAAGACGATCAGTGATTCTGTCAGTGAAGCATACGGCATCCCGGTTGGTGTCTATGTATCGGAAGTATCCGACAGCGGAGCAGCAAAAGCAGCCGGCATCAAGAAAGGCGATGTCATCACGAAGATTAATGATGCCAAAGTGTCTACCATTGAGCAGGTACAGAACAAAGTAAACAACACAAAAGCAGGTACTGAGATTACAGTAACAATATCCAGAAGCCAGGACGGCGAGTACAAAGAGCAGAATCTGAAGGTTACATTGAAAGGTTCTGAGACACTCAATGAACTGGATACGGGATCACAGGATTCGGGAAATTCAAATGGTTCTGACGGAAATTCCGGTGGAAACAATAGTAATCCATACGGATATGGAAATGATTCTTATGATGATTCCTATGGAAGTCAGATCATGCCGTGGTAAAGATTCTTTACTAAATCTTTACTAATTGAAAAAAATACGATATAATAAAGGAACTGTTACTTTTGTCTATGACAAGGGGGGACAGTTCCTTTTGGACATAATACAAATAGAATGGAGAAAACGGTGAACGAAGAAATTAAAGATCAAAATGAAGAAATCGTAGAACAAAATACAGATAAAGCGGGCAATGTGACAGAAAACGAAGATAAAAAAGAGGCATACTGCTATCTGTGCCACCGCCCGGAGAGTAAGGTTCCTTATATGATCCGTATTCCTAATAATATTACCATCTGTTCGGATTGTATGCAGAAATCATTTGATACGCTTGGCATGAATGGAATGAACATTCCTCCAATGAATGGGATGCCGGGTATCGAATTTATCAATCTTTCCAATCCTTTCAGCGGGATGCCGGAAGAGATGCAGGAACGCCATAAGGTAAAGGCAAAGAAGAAGAACCGGGAAGAAGTGCCGGCACTTGATATCCAAAAATTACCAGCCCCTCATATTATTAAGGGAAAATTAGACGAATATGTTATGGGACAGGATCAGGCGAAAAAGGTTATCTCGGTAGGAGTTTATAATCATTACAAACGTATTACCGCGATGGAAGAAGAGGAAAAAGCCCGTGAAGCCGGTGACACCAATCAGATGGACTGGGATGTTGAGATTGAAAAATCCAATATGCTGATGCTTGGACCGACGGGAAGCGGTAAAACGTTTCTGGTGCAGACGCTGGCCCGCATTTTGCAGGTGCCGCTTGCGATCACAGATGCGACGGCACTTACGGAAGCCGGTTATATCGGCGACGATGTCGAAAGCGTGATCTCCAAACTGCTCGCCAATGCGGACAATGATGTGGAGCGTGCAGAACGTGGTATCGTTTATATTGATGAGATTGATAAACTTGCCAAAAAAGAAAATGCCAATCAGAGAGATGTCAGCGGGGAGTCGGTACAGCAGGCACTTTTGAAACTTTTGGAAGGAGCCG
Organism: Lachnoclostridium sp. UBA6475; assembly: GCA_002435545.1. GTDB lineage: Bacteria > Bacillota > Clostridia > Lachnospirales > Lachnospiraceae > Eubacterium_F. The sequence goes on along the minus strand of DJNB01000091.1, from coordinate 5,269 downwards.
ATGTCGAAGTACCGGTAGGTGCTACCAGCAAAAATGCGATGGTTCCGATGACTACGATAAATACCCGCCACATTTTATTCATCTGCGGAGGCGCTTTTCCGGGGCTTGAAAATGTGATTAAACGCCGTTTGACCAAACATGGCCATATCGGATTTGAGTCACAGCTGAAAGATGAATATGACAACGACGAAAATATACTCTCAAAAGTTGAGACAGAGGACATCCGCGGTTATGGACTGATTCCGGAGTTTATCGGACGGCTTCCGATCGTATTTGCCCTGCAGCAGATGGATGAGAGACTTTTGGTGAAGGTATTGACCGAACCGAAAAATGCCATTATCAAACAGTACAAAAAATTATTTGCGATGGATGGTGTGAAACTTGACTTTGATGAAGATGCTCTTCTTGAGATTGCCGGCCGTGCGGCGAAGAAAAAAACCGGCGCCAGAGCACTCCGCTCGATTTTGGAAGAGACAATGTTAGATATCATGTATCAGATTCCGAAAGATGACATGATCGGACACGTAACCATTACCAAAGAGTATGTCAATGGTACGGGCGGACCGCGCATCGAAGTGCGCGAGTAGCCATGTTATCAGAAATCTGAATTTAATAAAGGAATTCCAAGATAAACGGTCGTTTCATCGGAAATTTCGTCATACGTTATGGCGAGGTTTAAGTTGATTTTCTGACCGTTTATTTTCTTATAAAATGTGATGCCGGACGTGTAGCCGTAAGCGACATAGTACCCGGATGCCTCGTGTGTGCTTTTTACCGCGCCGCCCCAGGCGTGAAACAGGTGGGAGGCAAGATGTTCTTTTTGCTCAGCGGATATTCTGCCGGACAGATGGCCTTTGACAATGCCACCTTTTTCTGACAAATTTTGTAAATCACTATGGCCGTTTTCAACGACAAGCTGATTTCTTGCGAAGGCCTGCGCAGCGTCATTGTGCGCGAGATAAAACCGGGTCATTGCAAACTGCACAAACACGATGATCCAGCAAAACAACATACAAAAAATGGCAAATTTTATTTTTCGTCTCATTGGGTTTCCTCATTTCATAAAATATGTTATGTATATCTTTGACAGATTAAGGGAAATTTATACATGCAGGATTTTGGGCGGACGCACTTTAAAATGAAATGCAATCTTAACCATTTCTTTGTTGACGAATGACAGGGGGATTGCTATGATAAAGAATGGCAGAAGGCAGAGGGAGAAAGGAGATTATTGATGAGAAAAACAAAGATCATATGTACGATGGGTCCGGCGACGGATTCGGATGAGGTTTTGGAAAAATTGATGCGGGGCGGCATGAACGTAGCACGTTTCAATTTTTCACATGGCAGCCACGAAGAGCAGAAAGGGCGGATGGACCGGCTGAAAGCAATGCGGGAAAAATGCGGAAAACCGGTGGCGATGCTTTTGGATACAAAGGGACCGGAGATTCGTACAGGGATATTTGAAGACGGAAAAGTGACGTTGGAGCCGGGGCAGCAGTTTGTGCTGACGGGTCGTGAGATACGGGGAAATGCTTCTATGGCATCCATTACGTATCCACAGTTATATCAGGATGAAAAGCCGGGAAACCGGATATTGATCGACGATGGACTGATTGAACTTATTGTCAAGGAAATCCGGGGAGAAGACATCATTTGTACCGTTGTAAACGGCGGTGTGATCTCGGATCACAAGGGCGTCAATGTACCGGGTGTACACATCCACCTGCCTTATATGAGCGAAAAAGACAAAGAGGACATTTTATTTGGAATCCGTCAGGACATTGATTTTGTCGCAGCTTCTTTTACGAGAACTGCCGAAGATGTCATGCAGATCCGTAAACTTTTGGACGAAAATGGGGGAGAAGATATCAATATCATTGCCAAGATTGAGAATGCAGAAGGCGTGGATAAGATCGATGAGATCATCCGCGTATCGGACGGAATTATGATCGCGCGCGGTGATATGGGAGTTGAAGTGCCGGATGAAGAAGTGCCGGTTATCCAGAAAATGATTATCCGCAAAGTGTATGAAGCCGGCAAACAGGTCATTACGGCGACACAGATGCTGGATTCCATGATGAAAAATCCACGGCCGACGCGTGCAGAGACAGCCGATGTCGCCAATGCAATTTACGATGGAACGAGTGCGATCATGCTTTCGGGCGAGACAGCCGCCGGAAAATATCCGGTGGAAGCCCTGCAAACAATGGTACGCATTGCCGAGAGGACAGAAGCAGATGTGGATTACTGCAAGCGGTTCTTTAACCACGAGCGGAAAGCCAATCCGGATATTACGGATGCCATCTGCCATGCGACCTGTACGACGGCACACGATCTGAATGCGCGTGTCATTATTACAGTAACCAAATCCGGACGCTCTGCCCGTATGATCTCGCGTTATCGTCCGGGCTGTGACATCGTTGGCTGTGCCATGTCGGAAAAGGTGACAAGACAGCTCAATATGTCGTGGGGCGTCACCCCGGTTTTATTGGAAGAAAAACAGGAAGTATTTGAACTTTTTGATTACGCGACGGAAGAATGCCTCAAACAGGGATTCTTATGCAAAGGCGATGTGGCGGTATATACATCGGGGGTTCCGGTAGGAATTTCCGGCACAACGAACATGATTAAAGTGCAGAGAGCATAACAAAGGTTGACAATGTCGAAAAATGTGTGGTATGATATATGCGTGAAACTTTCAGGGTTATATCCTGGACCCAATACAAACAGGTTAAATATGAAAGAAAAGAGGTCAGAGTAAAATGGCAAACATCGATTTGAGCAAGTATGGTATCACAGGTGCAACTGAGATTGTGTACAATCCTTCTTATGAAGATCTGTATAAGGAAGAGACCAATCCGGCATTGGAAGGTTATGAAAAAGGCCAGGAAAGTGAACTTGGCGCAGTGAACGTTATGACAGGTATCTATACCGGACGTTCCCCTAAAGACAAGTATATCGTAATGGATGAGAATTCAAAAGACACAGTATGGTGGACTTCTGATGAGTACAAAAATGATAACCATCCTGCATCACAGGAAGCTTGGAAAGCAGTGAAAGAGCTTGCGGTAAAAGAATTGTCAAATAAGAGACTTTTCGTAGTAGACGCATTCTGCGGAGCAAACCATGACACACGTATGGCTGTTCGTTTTATCGTAGAAGTAGCTTGGCAGGCACATTTCATCAAAAATATGTTTATCCAGCCAACAGCGGAAGAGTTGGAAAACTTTGAGCCAAACTTTATCGTATACAACGCATCCAAAGCAAAAGTTGAGAATTACAAAGAACTCGGATTGAATTCTGAGACAGCTGTAATGTTTAACATCACAAGCCGCGAGCAGGTTATCGTAAATACATGGTACGGCGGAGAGATGAAGAAAGGTATGTTCTCCATGATGAACTACTACCTTCCATTAAAAGGCATCGCTTCCATGCACTGCTCCGCAAACACAGATATGGACGGAAAGAACACAGCAATCTTCTTCGGACTTTCCGGAACAGGTAAGACAACATTGTCCACAGATCCAAAACGTCTCCTTATCGGTGATGACGAGCACGGCTGGGATGACAATGGTGTATTCAACTTCGAAGGCGGCTGCTACGCAAAAGTTATCGACCTGGACAAAGAGTCTGAGCCGGACATCTACAATGCAATCCGCAGAGACGCTCTTCTTGAGAACGTAACACTTGACAAAGACGGAAAGATTGATTTCGCAGATAAGAGCGTAACAGAAAATACTCGTGTATCTTATCCGATCAATCACATTGAAAATATCGTTCGCCCAATTTCTTCTGCACCAGCAGCGAAGAACGTAATCTTCCTGTCAGCAGATGCATTCGGCGTACTTCCACCGGTATCAATCCTTACACCGGAGCAGACAAAATACTACTTCTTGTCAGGATTTACAGCAAAACTTGCTGGTACAGAGCGTGGAATCACAGAGCCAACTCCTACATTCTCCGCTTGTTTCGGACAGGCATTCCTCGAACTGCATCCTACAAAATATGCAGAAGA
>DJNB01000091.1:316-1191 GCA_002435545.1 Lachnoclostridium sp. UBA6475 | reverse complement strand
GTTAAGAAGATGGAGAAGAGCGGAGCAAAAGCTTATCTCGTAAATACAGGATGGAACGGAACAGGAAAACGTATCTCCATCAAAGATACGCGTGGTATCATCGATGCAATCCTCAACGGAGACATCGCAAACGCGCCTACAAAGACAATTCCTCACTTCAACTTCGAAGTACCTACGGAACTGCCTGGTGTAGATCCAGCAATCCTTGATCCTCGTGATACTTACGCAGATGCTTCCGAATGGGAAACAAAAGCATTGGATCTTGCAGACAGATTCATCAAGAACTTCGCAAAATACGAAGGAAATGCAGAAGGTAAAGCATTAGTACCTGCAGGACCACAGAAATAATATGTAAAACAACGAGACACGCAACAATAAAAAATCACCCATATCGTGCTTGCACGAAATATGGGTGATCTTTTTATTGTTATGTGACGACTGTCACATGATGAGCTCCGTCAGGAGCGAAGAATGTGTCTCGTTGTTTTAAAAAGAAAGGAAAAACGTGACGACTGTCACATGATGAGCTCCGTCAGGAGCGAAGAATGGGCAGATATAACATTGACCTTATGCATTTATAACACAAAAGTTATAAAAAAAGTATAAAATCCCTCTTGAAATATCAATAAATCCCATCTTTAACACTTGTTGGAACAAAAAATCGCTGTATCCCTTATACTTATTGGACTGCAGCGATTTTATTCGTTGTTTTGAATTATAGTAATTTATTCTTTTCCTTTGCTTTTTTTCTGGATCGTTCTCATTTTGCTCTTTGTTATGAACTGATAATCCGTCCTAAAACCGCAGGTTTCGTGAAGATCATCCATAATCTGTTCTCTTTTATACAATGGAATAAATCCCTGCTCCTGTATCCC
>DJNB01000091.1:0-250 GCA_002435545.1 Lachnoclostridium sp. UBA6475 | reverse complement strand
CCAGTTTTTTTTCAAGGTAACGGTAAACTGTTAATGAGAGGAAACAGATTAAAAAATGGGCTTTAATCCGATTTTCTTCCCGTAAATAAACAGGTCTTGCTGAAAAGTCAGTTTTCATGATTCGGAAGCATTCTTCAATCTGCCATCTGCCTTCGCTTACTTTTAAAATGTCAAAAACCTCGTCGTCCAAAAGATCTGTACAGACTGCATAAAGACCATCATACTGCGCTTCCTCTGCAATCTTATCTTC
>DJNB01000219.1 GCA_002435545.1 Lachnoclostridium sp. UBA6475 | reverse complement strand
TGTTTTTTTAATTTCTTGTGGCTTATAAAAGAATTTTTCTTCTGACTTACTTAAACGTTTCTCATTCCTTTTTATTCTTATTAATTCCATAGAGCAAATAAAATCTGCCGCCTGTAATAATCTATATTTTTGTGGTTCTGCCCTTCTAAATTCAACATTTGAAAACTGTATAGAAAATACAGCATTCAAAATTGCACTAAGTTCATTTTGTCCATTGTCATAATAAACTATAATTTTATCAAAACCATAAAAGAACTCTTGATGTGTATGTATTACTTCATTAATTGCTTTTGCTAATTTTCCAGATAAAGTCACTTTATCTGCAGCTTCTTTCCTATTAACAATAACAGTTAAGTTGTATATTGGACACGCATTAACAAAATTGAGCATTTTATACACTAGTTTTCTCCGTTCGTCAATAGAATACCTTGCAAAAACATCTTCTCTTCGAATCACCGGGCCCGTATGAATATATTCAACATCAAATCCTGCGTCTCTAACACTTTCTTCAAGTTTGGAAACCTGTAAGTCTATATTGTCATTTTGATTGTGAAAAACAAACGTAACCAGATAATATGCCGGTCGTTCTTTTACTACTCCGAAATCTCCAGATTCATCGATAAAAATACTAAGTTCTTTTTCCATTCGTACTCCCTTTAATTTAGAAATGGCGGGAAATTCTTCCCGCCTACGGTGGTCCAAAGAGTTTTCACCCAGACCAAATTGTAATGCATTACAATTATTATCTTATTCAGATAATATCATAGTCATACTAAAATTGCAACTATTTTTTAAGCATATGTTTCCCATTTCCCGGTTTCAAACCACGTTTCACTCATAATTCCCCAGCATTTTTTTCAATTTTTCCACCATTTTCTCTCGAAATGACACCGGCGAAACCACCTCAATCATCTCCCCCTGACTCAATAGCCACATCATCATACCCTGCCCGTACACCTGCGCCTCGACAAGCCACTCCCCGTCCTTCTGCGACAGAATACGCGCTGTCGGCAGTCGATCCAGCACCGCCTCCACATTTACGCCCCGAAAATAAAACTGAATCTTCATCAGCTCCCCCGGATACATAAACTGCACCCGCTTGCGAAATTCCCCTTCTTCAAATCGATTGTTGTATTGAATCGAAAATTTCTCACCCATTTCTTTTACATCTATAATCCGATCCAGCCGGAATACCGCCGGATAATCATAACTTCTCTCAAACTTCCCATTTGCCTTTCTTTCCACGATATACGCATTGAGATAAAAATAATACTCGGCAAACAATATCGCCACCGGCTCAATCACCCGTTCTACTGGCTCTTCCAACGCATCCATACGCTGATACGAAATTTTCAAAATATCATGCTCTTTGATATCCATGCCAAGCTGCCATAATTTTTCCCCGGCACATCCACCGTGTTTCAATTCCACATAATGAAATGCTTCATTGGCGATCAGTTCACAAACCACTTTCATATTTTGCATTGGTACGCACCCATTTACCAATTTATGTAAAATATCATCTATCTCTTTCCGCGAAAATGCCCGGCTCTCCAAAAGAATCTTTGTCACCGCCAAAATCTCACTATTGGTCATCATCGCAGCTTCCTGTCCTTCCATGACAAATCCCTTTTTTCTCCGGTCGAAGACCACCTGCCTGGTATCCCCATACTGCTGCCGCTCAGCCAAAAAAGCACGGATATCATCAATATCTCTTTGAATTGACCGCTCATCGACACCAAAATGCTCGGCCTCCTCAGCCTTACAAATACTTTTTCCTTCGCGCAGTCTCTCGTACATATCCAGTGTGCGCGCATTTTTTGCATAACGTTCACTCATTGAAATCACCTGCCTTTTTGTCAACCTAAAAATTGTCTAATTTAACTATCGCCTGAAAAGTTGCTTGCAGCAATGACAAAATCACAAACAATATTTTTCCCCAGAGTGTTATGGCAATTCCTTCTACCTGACTATCCACATGTCCAACTGCTTTCCAAGAAACCACCCCTGCCAACGCAATAACTACTGCAATAGCGATGGTAACTGAAATCCCGGCTCCAATTGATGTATCTCCAAAACACCCAACCACTCCGGCAGCCAAATACGCAGACACAAAAATAAGTAATTCTGAAATAATAAAGTATATAATCATAAATCTCCAAAACGAAGACATGCTCGTACATTTAATTCCGAAAATACGCAAAATATTCAAAAATCCACCATCGCTGTGTTTTAGCGCCAAAAAGCCCGCAATGCAGGCAGCCCCGACGGCCACTACAATGATTACCATTAGTATTTTTTTAATTACTGATTTTTCCTCCATATGGCATTCTCCCTTCTTTTCCTCTATTTTACACAATTTGATTGAACATTTCTCGGCAGAAAAAACCGGAAAATGTACCGGATTTTTTCTTTCAGTTTAGAACAGGCGGGATTTGTCTCCCGCCTGTGGTAGTTGTAATTAATCATTTCACAACACATTAAATTGATTTTCTATAAATATTCTGATATCTGATAAAAATTCAAAATATTGCATTCAATTATACCTTTACTTTCCAAATAAAAAATATATGAGATTATTTCCTCATTCGAGAAACGTGTTGCCTTATCCTTTGACCAACTTTTAAACAACTCAACGATTCGTTCTTTTGACAAATCTTTTACATTCCTCTCAACCAAGAACAAAACTGTAGCAATTCCCTCTAAACTTTTATCATCTTCAATTGTATTAACAAAATTCAAAGCCCGCTTCATCGCAAACTCTAATTTTTCCATTTTCTTATCTGTCTTTTGACTACAAAGTACTTGATATACCATACGATACGTTTCTTGTGTATTTTGAATATTGTAATATTCCTGATATTCGCGAATGTTTTTTGATTCCTGTGCTACAGAACAGGAAAACGGTCCATATTTATTTTTTTGAAAATTAAAATAATTCTCTTTTAAAAATATATTCATAAAATATGCTGTTTTCTGTAGCCGTAATGAATTAAACCTCTGTAACTGCATAGCCATTTTCATAAGTACAAGACTCGACACCCCCAATTTAGGTATTTGTTTAGCCTCTGGTGCAATAATCTTCGATGGTTCATAAATAAGAAATTCATATTTATCTTGCACCGAATATAATTTATTTTCAATCATCAACTTTACTTCTTGCCAGTTCAAACCACCATTTCCACACCCTAACGGTGGAATTGCTATCGTTTTTACTGACAACTGAGGCAAAACCTCTATCAATCTCTCCAATCCCACTTCAATATACTTCATCTGGGATTTTTCCCGCCATTTGTCTTTGGTAGGAAAATTAATGATTGTCACACCTTTTTCCCTATAAAAATGCAGAGTTCCTATATACAATTTGCCAGTTTTACAAGCCCTTACATAATCTTTATTATTCTCTGGAAATCTGCATTTAAACTGATACGCTATTCCTTTTCCCATATAGCCTTCACAGTTGACTGTATTAATCAGACAATCTGCATTCGAACAAAATATGTCCCCGACTTCATATCTAATCAATACAATCACCTCCTTACTCAATTTTCGCATTAAAACCACATCGGTCGCGCATCAACAAATGGTAGTCGAAAACCCACACAGTATTTATTTAAAATATCTTTTACCCATTCTTTATCTTCATCTGTTTCCACCGCTATCGATTGAAATTCTTTTACATAAATAGTTCTATTACATAATGCTTCTGCCATTTTTATCGCTTTAGCATCCTCTGTACTATTTCCAACTTGCATCAATTTATCCCAATCAATTTTATTTATCCCTTCAGAAAAATCATATAAAACGCATTCATTTCCTGCTAATGGATGTTTCGGCAACACCTTAAACTGCTCTTTCATAGCAAACTCTCTGCTAACGCATATATATGCCATTTTTTCTTGATCATGCTTATATTTCACTGCGACATCAAATGCAGAATATGGATGAAAGTGAAACGGAATATATTCATCCAATCCTCGTTCTTTTCTCTCATCTATAATATTAGGATCTGCAATATCTGAAAAGGGCAATTGCTCTGAAATTAATTTTCTTCTTGATCGTAGACCAATTTTTACAATTGACTCCAAATTCTTTAACTCCGTCAAATGATACAATAATTTACCATCTTTTGCAGTTTCTAACCCCATTTTCATCCCCCATTTCTTCTACACCAAACACTACCATTGAAAAAATACTAGCATACTTAAGAAAGAATTGCAACACTTTTCTACTCATGCTCTTTCCAAAACGCCTCCGAACCCACAACATAAAGTAACGTCCTTGCACGAGTCCCGGCAATATACAAAAATTTAGAGAAATTAGCGGAATGAATATGCTCCACGCCAAACAAAATAACCACTTTGGAGTCCAAGCCTTTAAAGCCCTGAATTGTTGCATAAATAGGTAAATCTAAAGCAGCATCAAACTCATCACCCAATTCATTAACCCGGATCCCGGTTGCCGGCAGTGAAGAATTGGAAAACTTTTTCGGAGCTAAAAACACGACATCTTTCATCGAAACATTTTCCTTTTTCAAATATTTCAATATCTCCTGCATTTTCTTTTTAAAATCAACATCATCATAATAGGTAATCTTTTGCACCTCTTCGCCATTTTCGCGCATAAATTCACCAAGTTCCATACCGCTCATCCGTGCACTGTATGTGCCAATCTGAATCGTATTGCGGCAATTGACAAACAAACGAAACGACGTAGCTGCATATGAGGTCAGAAGTTCCATACCCTCCGCATAATCCGGATTAAATATGTTCTGTTTTTGATCATAAAAAACTGCCCAGCGGCCATGCTCTAAGCCACCTTTCAACAAATAATCCAGGCAGTACAGATATAACGGTTTTATGATATCCTGCCCTTCATCCACCACAATCTGGTCGTATTGTATCGCCTGTAATTCATCCGAAGTCAGGCAGCCCAAATATTCAAAAAACTGCTCCGGTAATATCTTTGCAAAATATTCCTGCATATTTTCCTGCATCTTAGCCATGTCAAATGGCACATACTCGGTAAATAAAGCATGCAAATTAATACTTTTCAGATTTGGCACACCTTCTAATTGTTTTTCCATGTTATGGGAAAGATTTTTGTTATAGGTAAGATACAACACTTTTTTCCCCTGCAATGCCTGCTTTCTTGCAAACACAACAGCCAAAAGTGTCTTTCCGGTGCCCGCATTTCCTTCAATTAGCAAATGATCATTTTGCGACAGCCCATCCATCACCATCACCTGCTCTGCTGTCAGACGAACTAATTTTTTCTCCACCTGCTCCAATCGGTCTCCCAAAGACGGTACAAAACAAAAATCCCCTCTCAGATACTGCACGATTTCTTTTATATCTGTCGGCGACAATTTACTCGGCTGGCGGTGCTGTCTCTCCTCCCAATAATCAAACACCTGATTCATATAATCTGAAATGTCCGACACCGTCTGATCATAGACAATTTCTGAAATAATTTCCTGCGATGTCGAGTGAAATGTAATATCCGGAAATACAACACCGCAAGCCAGCAGCACATTTTTCATGTGTGGATTTTTTGAAAACCTCTTCTGCAACAATTCACGCAGACTAAACATATTATCTTTTACCTGTGCAAATGGTCCTTCGGCTTTCTCGTGCTCCACACCATATCGATCCGTAAAAATCCAACGTCCCTCACGGCATTCTACACGCCCGCCCTTAATCTCCAGACACGCAACACCACGTTCACACACGACTACAAAATCAATCTCGCCATAGATCTTATGTTTGTGTTTTGGAAGACCAAGCGAATGAAGAACATACGCATTTTTCAATTGTAATTGCTGCAAGACATCATACATCTTTCTTTCAGCATTACTTTTGATCTGTTCACCAAGATAGGGCGGAATAAATGTTGGCATAGGGAACCTCCTTTTTTTCTGCAAATGTAACTTTTATGTAACTATTCAGGACACCCCTCCCCGCACATTCGCATTTCAAACACTTTGTGTTCTTTCCCGCCTTTGACAAGGCTAAAAATGCTCATAGGGGGAGGGGAGCCCTATTAGGATCTAAATGTATGGAAATCAGAGCCTCTTACGTGCAAGCACGACGATTTATTGATTTCCATACATTGATCCTGAATAGTTACACTTTTATAAAAAATATTGTAGCATGAGTTATTTTATTTTTCAACATATAAGTAACCGCTCCATAGTCCGT
>DJNB01000100.1:8021-19361 GCA_002435545.1 Lachnoclostridium sp. UBA6475 | reverse complement strand
AGCCTTGTCAAAGGCGAGAAAGAACACGAAGTGTTCGAAATGCGAATGTGCGGGGAGGGGTGTACTGAATAGTTACTACTTAATATATATTTTATGTTCGGTTCAACGTATCACAAAAGGGGAGGAGAACGAAATGACGCTTATTTTATTTTGGTTAGAGCTTACAACACTTTTATGTCTTGGTAAAAATATACTTCATCTGGATAGAACACAAACATCCTGGCGTTTACTGTGCATTTCTCTGATCACTCTGTGCTGGTCCTGTTATGTTTATTTTTCAAATATTACGATTCCAAACACATTCGCAGTTCTAGCGATCATCCTTCTTCTTTATACAGAACCCTGGTATTTTAAATCATGCCTGGTACTTGTATACTCTCTTCTTGTAAACATTATATCAAACATCAATATTTATTTATATTGTATGCTTTTCCAGACCCGTTCTATCGATAATATGCATTATTACATATATTCGGACGTTGTTGTCCTTTTAGGCAGTAGTGTACTGTCTTTTATCCTCAGGCGACATATCCCCTCCGATACAAAAGCATTTCAAAATATTAACGTAAAAGGTTATTTGTTAATTATTGCCGTTGCACTCATTGACTTTTTCTTATCCAGCGTTTCCAGTCTTTTATTCTATGATTCACTGAATCTTACGGGTAAATATTTATTGGTCATTGCTATCATTATCACGATTTTCATAAGCATTCTGCTTTTGATACTTTATTTCTATCTTCAACACTATCATGTTATATTAAAAGAACGAAATAGTATCAACCAAAAAATGTTAGCTTTAGAAGAACGGCACTATAATGATTTTCGTAAAAAAAATGAAGATTTAAGAGCCTTTCGCCATGATTACAACTTTCATATTATGGTTATGCAGGAATTAGCGAAACACCCAAACCCAGATAAACTAAAAAACTATGTGAATGATCTGTCCAATATAAAAGAACAGGTATATTATCTATCTACAAATCATCCCGTTTCGGATGCTATTGTAAATTACTTTTACGAAAATTCACCTCAAAATGTTCTTTTTGAGCTTGAAGGTAAATTTCCGGAAAACATTTTTGTAAATGATAGCGATTTATGTGTTATTCTTTCTAACTTATTAAAAAATGCAAGTGAAGCAGTAGAAAAGGAAACTTCTTCACGTAGTCCTAAAATCTACATATCGCTATATGCCGATACAGAATACCTTTCTATTTTAATAGAAAATACTTCTACACATTTAGATTCACAAATTCAGAATCTTACTACCACTAAGGCAGATTCACTTAATCACGGATTTGGTCTGCGAAACGTAAAAAATATTGTAACCAACTATCATGGCTATTTAGACCTACAGCATGAAAACAATATCTTCCGAGCAACATGCTATCTACGTAATATAAAACAGACAGCAGCCGTTCGTCGCAAAAAATGACCATTCATCTCATTTTTGTGATTTTTCCATATTTTCATGTTATACTAAATTCAGAGTTATTATAAAGGAGACATACTATGAAAATTGCAATCTGTGACGATATTATAGAAGAACGGACACGAATTCAAAACTACTGTAAAAATCTTGGATATACCGACCTTGCCCTCTATTCTTGTGGAGAGGATTTTTTAAGTAGTTTGGAAACTTCTACCGTCAATCTTCTTTTTCTGGATATTGAAATGAACAAAGTAAACGGAATCGAAGTAAAAAACACTTTGGAACGTACAAATCCGTCCACCTTCATCGTTTTTACGACAACACACCACGAGTTAATGCCAGAAGCATTTGGACGTAATGTTATCTCTTTCCTAACAAAACCATTTACCGAACGTTCCATAAAACATTGTTTAGATAAAGCAGCTTACCTCACGAAAGATTTTTTTCCAATCATTATTGATGAACATTTTTCCGTTCTCTGTCAGGACATACTATATTTGCACACAGAAAACAAATACACTGTTTTTTACACAACAGATGGAAACACCATTTCTTCAAGGGATTCTTTGACAACATGGAAAGATAGATTAAAGGACTTCGGATTTTGTTCCATTTCAAGAAACAGCATTATTAACCTTAAACACTACAAGAGAACGTTTCAGAAAAAAGCCGTTCTCACCAATGGAATGAGATTACCTGTCAGCCGCCGTTGTTTACAAACTTTGGATAATAATTTTAACGCTTATATGATAAACCGGATCTGACAATGAAAAATCCCCTTACCGCCCCAGTATTTCCTCATAAATCCTCCGATCCTCGTCCTTAAACACATTGAAAACCACTTTTTTCACGCGGTCGTCATTTTCCAAAAATTTCCTAACCGTGTCTACGGCGATCTCCGCCGCCCGTCTCTGTGGGAAACGAAATACCCCCGTGGAAATACAGCAAAAGGCAACACTTTCCACGCCGTGCTCTGCCGCCAGTTTCAGGCATTCCAAATAGCAGGACGCCAGCAGTTTTTCGTCTGTCGCGGTCACTGTCCATTGGACGATAGGACCGACGGTGTGAAGGATGTATTTTGCAGGAAGATTGTAACCGGACGTAATTTTTGCGCTGCCGGTTTCTTCCTCGTGCCCCTGCTTTGTCATGATCTCGTTCATTTTGAGGCGGAGCTGCACGCCGGCATACGTATGGATAAAATTGTCAATGCAGGCGTGCAGTGGCGAAAAGCAGCCGAGCATCTGCGAATTGCAGGCATTGACGATTGCGTCACAGCGCAGTGTCGTGATGTCGCCCTGCCAGACAAAAAGGCGCGGATCCGCCGGAACCGGTGTCAGATCTGACACATCGGTTATGCCGCGTTCGCGGTTTCTTTCTTTCAGATAGTCGTCCTGAATTTCCAGAAATTCTGCGTTGATGGGATTTGGCATTCTGACGTTCATCAGTGAACGAAGCAGATCTCTTTGCGCCTGCGTATCTGCCGGAATCTTGTTTCTGCCAAACCGAAGCTGTTCCTTTAACAAAGATTCAATCAAAAAAATTCTTCTTTCCTCCTGCGTCATATGCCGCACTCCTTTCTCTACTGCTGCCGTGATCAGCACATTGCCTTCCATAATTTTACATATTTTCAATTACCTGCGCAATGTCCCTGTCCAGACAAACCGCCTTATCCCGGATCTCCGACGGGATGCCGCATTGCCCTTTGTTGATACAGATATAAAAAGCGTCGTTCCACTCATGCGTGTACTGCCAAAATGGATATTTGATAATGCCCGGCGTATTATAGCCTACTCCGAGTTCGATAAATACTACTTTTTTATTCTTATTTTCCAAAAGAAATTGTTCGTACCGCCCGGCGGCTTCTTCCCAGCCGTCATCCTGCACAAATGTACTGTCCGCGCGGAGATTCATATTCATCGGTCTGCCGCACTTTGGGCAGCGCGGAATCAGATCCGACGGTATTTCCATCTTCAAAGAACCATTTGCCGGTGCAGTCAGTTCTCCGTTTTCGATCTCAAAGCCTTCACTTAGTACCATTTTGCGGATTATTTTTTCGTTGTCGTAGGTCTGTCTGTGACATGGCTTGCTGCATTGAAACAGACCATAATCTCCCTGTGTGTAAAAAATTCTTTCTTTTGCAAAACCCGCTTTTTGAAAGCAGTGATCCACATTGGTTGTAAGAACAAAATAATTCTTATTTTTCACAAGTTCCAATATGTCTTTGTATACCGGTTTAGGCGCGTCCATGTAGCGGTTAATATAGATGTAGCGGCACCAGTAACCCCAGTATTTTTTCAATGTCGTATACGGATAAAATCCGCCGGAATACATATCGGTAAATCCATATTTTTTATGAAAATCCGAAAAATAGCGGTCAAACCGTTCGCCGCTGTACGTAAAGCCGGCGGACGTGGAAAGTCCTGCTCCCGCTCCAATGATAACCGCCTCTGCTTGTTCAATCTTTTCTTTTATCATGTTCGTTCCACCGCCTTTACCGGGCATTTCTCATAACAATTTCCGCAGTGCAGACAATGATTCTGCCGGATAACAAACGGCGTTCCCTCGTCAATGCAGCGCTGCGGACAACACTCTGCACACGTCCCGCACTTGATGCAGGCATCCGTGATATGATAGCCCTTTTCTTCTATTATAACATCTCCCAGGGTGTATGTCTCGCGGAAAATCGGATTGCCCCCTGGCGTTTTCATGTTACGGTCTTAGCATACCATGTGCATTTTCAGAAAAAAAGTACGCACTTTTTTATTACGTAGTTACTTTTATGTAACTACTGGACAGGTTTCCAAATTCATGTTACATTATATTTAATACTTACATCATATTTTGAACTATTGGAAGGAGACGTGGCTTATGCTGACGAAAGACGAATTACCGGAATGCCCGGTGGCAACAACCGTGCAATTGATCGGAAGTAAATGGAAACTGTTGATTTTAAGAAATCTGCTTATGCGCCCGTGGCGGTTTAATGAGTTGAAAAAGAGCCTGGAGGGGATCAGCCAGAAGGTGCTGACAGATTCGCTGCGCGCGATGGAAAAAGACGGGATCATTACCAGAACAGTGTACCCGGAAGTTCCTCCGAGGGTCGAATATGCGCTGAGTGACCTTGGTGAGACGATGCGCCCGATCTTAGATGCCATGCAGGAGTGGGGAACCAATTATAAAAAGACATTTCATTGACAGGAATCCCCAAAAACACTATACTTATATTAATAGAATTTGTTGAATGGAGGATCCTATGTTAAAAAAGAAAATAGCGTTGCTGATCGGACAGGGAGATGCTTCTTACCAGCGCACATTGATCCGCGGTGTGTCAAAAGAACTTCTTGCGTCCCGGTATGAACTACATGTTTTTACAAATTTTCACACGACGGACTCTCATACCGATGTGGAATCCTCCCAGATTTTGGGAGAAAAGAACATCTTTGAAATTGTTCCATGGGATGATTTTCAGGGAATTTTAATCGCCCCTTCGACAATTCAATACAGTGATCTTTTACATACTACATTGCAGGAAAAAATTGCCTCTTGTTATAAAGGGCCTGTCATCTCACTGGATTACGAAAGCGATTATTTTGATGCCGTTGTGTTAGACGATGCCATTGCCATGCAGAAAATGGTCGAGCATCTTGTCAATGAACATAATTACTCTGATATTGCCTTTTTATCTGGCCCGCTTTGGCACACGCATGCACAAAGGCGGCTTGAAGGTTACAAAAGGGGACTTGCCGCGTGCGGCATTGCTTACGACGATTCCAAAGTATACGAAGGAAATTTCTGGTATGGCGGTGGACAGCGTGTCGCTACCGGGATGATCCGGAAGGGGAAATTACCACAGGTGCTTATGTGCGCCAATCAAGCAATGGCGATCGGCGCCTATCGCGTATTTGTCGAAAATGGAATCCGGATTCCGGAAGATATTGCGATTACCGGATTTGATGCGCTGGACGACGGCGTTGCGGAAAATTACCGCATCACTTCCATGATCCGCGACGGAGAATGTACCGGGCGGCGGGCAGCCCAGGCACTTCTTGCCAAACTGGAGGGACATCCTCCGGTAGAAATTCCGGAAGAAAATTCCTCCTTTTTGATCTGGGACAGCTGTGGCTGTACAGAAGACAAATTCACCAAACTTTCCGGTTATACGCAGGATATGATGCGCCCGGTCAACGCCGGACGATATGAAAACTTCTTTTCGAATTACAATTATATGGCAGAAGGTTTATTGCATTGTGAGAAATTGGAAGAAATCCCAGGTTGTATTCATAGTACATTCCGGTATTTGGATGGTTTTTCCATTATTGCCCTTTGCCTTGACAAAAATTGGATTACCAAAGCTGCCGGAGACTCCACTTTGGGTTCCGTATATTGTTTTATGGAACGCTATCCGGGTCTGGATGCAAAAATATTTGAAAAAAATGAGACGGATTTTTTAAGTTCTCCTCTTTCCATCCCGATACCACAGGATATCGAGATTCCAAAAGCGCCGGCAAACAATAGCGATTTTTCCTACCTGCCCGGTATGACAGCTCCGCAGTCCAATGCACGGGCGCCAAAAGAAACGCGTTTGTATTACTATGTACCGCTTCATTTCAACGGTACTTCTCTCGGCTACGCCCTGCTCGGCTATCCCGAACTTTACGTGCTTCCGGACTGCTGCAGTGCCTGGATCCGTAATCTGTGCAACACCCTGGAATCCCTTCGGATCCGGTATGCACTTACCAAAAAGGAGGAGGATTAATTTATGATGCCAATTTACCCCTACCCAAAAGCCTTCCGCCGCGGCAATATTTTCCGTATGCGCCATGCATTGCAAAAAAAGGAGATCCGCATCGCCTTTCTCGGTGGAACAAATCTTTATGCCAATATTGATTACGACCGTTTTTATGAGCAGGTAAAGCAGGAATTAGCCGAAAAAGATGACAGTTACCTCTTTGATTCAGAGGAAAAGCCCTACGTTGAAATGAATTATGACCGCGGAATTCCTGTCCTGATTTATGATGAAATGACTCAAAAATTTGCCGTCTCATTAAAGGAAAAAATTGGAAATGTATTGGAGCAAAAACCGGAGTTTGAAATATTGAATCTGGAATATGGCGGCATGTCTTCCCTGGGTGGCATGTTTCATTTGGAAGAACTGCTCGCCTGGAAACCGGATATCGTATTTCTTGATTTCTCAATGGAAGATCCCGGAGAAAAATTTCACGAAGAATCTTCCGAAGGATTGATCCGGGCGCTTTTGGAAGAAGATATCGCCGTTTCCCTGATCCTGTCGTGTTCCAAAAAGGGACTCGGTTATGCCGGCCACCAAAAATTTTTGGCACTTCACTACAATCTGCCGGTACTCGATCTGAGTCTTGCTTTGCAGGATGACATTCAAGCGGGAAAATACCGGGAAATCGATGTTTATAATGAAGACCGGACATTTACCTCAAAAGGACACGAGATCTTAGGCGATTATTTTACCCGCTTTATCGAGATGATCGTGCATGTACTTCCGGATGAATCGTACGAATTGCCGGAAAAACCTTGCTTTCTCGGAAGTCTTGAACATTTCCGGCAGCATAAGATCTCTATCTCTCCGCGCACACGCGAAGGCAGTATTTTATTTGACGAAAAATTAACCTACAATATGTTCTTTTTACAATATCAAATGGATCCGGAGCCGAACAATGCTTCACTGGAGATTTATATTGATAAAAAACTGGTACGTGATCTGGGCGTTCATTCCATTCTTTCTGCCCAGAAAAATGTAGAATTATTTATCGACGGTCATCCGGAACCAGAAAGACATCATATCCAGATCCGGACAAGTCGTCAGCAGCGCCGTGTCAACTGGACTTACGCTACGCTGCATCTGGAATTAGGTCTGGGGTCTCAGCAGCCATTCTCCACTTCGGATAAGGCTCGATAAAACCCGCATAAATTCGCTGGATGCCTTGGAAAAATAACGGTGTGGATTGGTAGCGACCACGATACGGTTGGTAGCGATCCCATACACACCGTCGGGATCCGCGATCTTATAATAGCTTGGATGTGTCGTATACGGATTGAACCAGATCTGCGTATCCGGGATCAATCCCGCTCCATATCCTGCCACAATCCAATGAAACATAATTTCCAGATTGTGTGCGATCTGCTGCACATTTGGCTCGTACTCCTCTGCTTCTGCCACACGATCCAGCATATCCGCCGCATTTTCCATATCATCTAACGCCAAAAACGGCATATCTTCACATTCACTGATATGAACTCCCTCTGCCCGGTATAACTGCGGTGTTTTCTGACAGATATCCTCCCGGCTCAGGCACTGCTTTTCCCTTCCCTTGTTAAACGGATGGTTGGCCGGAACCGCCAGATAATAAGTCTCCGCCGCAATCTCTTCTGTCCGGAATTCTTCCGTCGGAAACAGATCCGCCTCGATACAAAAATCAATTTCTCCGGTGCGCAGTAATTGCTGCAGGTTATGGAGAGAATCAAAAACCGTCTCCACCTTAACTCCGGGATATGTATTTTTAAAACGGAACAGCGACTTAGGAAGCATACAGGTAGCCCGGAAAGGCGTCGTTCCCATCGTTATGGTTCCGGTGCGCAGCTGCTTGATATCGGTCAGGATCATACTCACTTCTTTTTCTGTGCCCTGCATCTTCTTTGCCGCCTGGTAAATGGCAGTCCCAGCTTCGGTCAGCCGCATGGATTTGGTCGAACGGTCAAAGATCTTAACTCCGTACTGCTGCTCCATCCTCTTGATATTCTGGCTGATCGCCGGCTGCGAAATAAATAATTTTTCCGCCGCTTTTGAAAAACTCCCCTCTTCCACAAGCGCGATAATACACTCCACCTGCTGGTCTGTCATACGTATTCCTCCTATTTCACCTTTTCTTCCAGTTTACAACAACCGTATAACTTTTTCAACTCCTGTTTGCGCCATTTTTTCTCGGCCCCAGCATCCCGCCGAGCATCCCGGCAAGCACGCAGACCAAAAGCGTCGTAAGCATCGCCGGAAACATACTGGATAAACTTTTATTCCACACCGCGCTGACACCGTAAATAATGACAAAATATGCCAGTCCGAACAAGCCTCCCATGAGATAATGTCTGCTGTCTTTCTGCGCCGCAAATATCATCCCGCCTGCAAAAGAGGCAACTGCATACACTAAAAGAAGCGCTCCGCCTATATGCTCCACCGATGCTTTCGTCTGATACAGCACAAAAGCCACCACCACTAAAAGAATGGCCGTCAGCACACAGGCTGTGATAAATCCTTTCAAACGTTTCATAACACAATCCCGCCTTTTCTACGTTCTTCTTAATCTATATGTTCATTCTGTTTTACATATTCCTAAAAATATGGTATACTGTTGATACTATAAAAAAGAATAGAAGGTATGACTATGAGATACATCGATTTGCATGTGCATTCAAATTGTTCCGACGGAACCTTTTCGCCGGAGGAATTGGTCGTTCTTGGCATAAAGCAGGAACTGGTTGCGTTTGCACTGACCGACCATGATACCATAAGCGGAGTGGAACGTGCGATAAAAAAGGCAGAAGAATTTGATAATAAGATTCAGGTAATTCCCGGTATGGAACTTTCCTGTAAATACGAAGTTTCTTCTTCCCAGTCCGTTGAGATCCATATGCTTGGATACCGCTATGATATCCACAATAAGCCACTGATTCAAAAATTGGAAGATATTTCCAATGAGCGTGACGAAAGAAACCGGAAAATGTGCAGCAATCTGCAAAATGCCGGTTTCCCTATCTCTTATGATATGTTATGTGAACGCTTTGGCGATACGATCCTTACGCGTGCTCACTTTGCCAGACTGTTATTGGAAAATGGCGGCGTACCGTCGCTCGATTATGCGTTCCGCACCTGCCTGGCTTCCGACAGTCCTTACTTTGTCGGCCGCGAATATCTGTCTCCGAAAGATGCCATTGATCTGATCAAGGCTTCCGGCGGAATTCCGGTACTCGCCCATCCGCTTCTTTACAAATTGTCCGTCAGCCAGATCCGCAAGTTATTAACCGATCTGACCTCATACGGTCTTTGCGGGATCGAAGCACTTTATTCGCGGAACCGCGGCACGGACGAAGCATTTGTACGCAAACTCGCCGAAGAATATCATCTGTTCATCACCGGCGGCTCCGATTTTCACGGTGCCAACAAACCGGACATTGAACTCGGCCGTGGCACCGGCAATCTGCGCGTCCCGGTTATGCTTTTGGAGAATTTACGATAACTTCATTTTGAAGCAGCGATAACATATTGGTCGCTGCTTCTGTTACATTTTTCGAAGCAATGATCGCAGAGATCACAGCGGTTCCGCTGATCCCTGTCCCCGCCAGTTTTGTCACATTGGAAAGATTTACGCCGCCGATCGCTACCACCGGAATCTTTACCGCCCCGCAGATTTCACGCAGGGTATCAATCTCTACATGGTGTGTCCCGGTTTTCGTCGAAGTTCCAAATACATCTCCAACCCCCAGATAATCGGCGCCTTCTTTTTGTGCCTCGATAGCAAGTTCTTTATTGTAGGCAGATACCCCGATGATCTTATCCGGTCCCAGCAGTTCTCTTGCCGTATGCGCCGGAATATCACTCTGTCCCAGATGCACACCATCCGCATCGACAGCCATCGCAATATCGATGCGGTCGTTGATGATAAGCGGGATCTCGTACGCATCCGTGATCTGCTTTACCTCTTTGGCAATCTGTAAAAATTCTCTTCCTGCGCAGTTTTTCTCGCGCAGCTGTACAACGGTAACGCCTCCCTGTATGGCTAATTCTACTGCTTTTTCCAATGTTTCCGTGGACATGAGTTCACGGTCTGTGCATAAATATAACGTATAATCGACTCGCGGTTTCACTTATTTTCTCCTTCCTTTTCATCCAGATTCTGTTCTTCTACCTGATGTTTCAATTTCTTGATCCGATCCACAAAATGACGGATCACGGATTGTCTCGTTATAATCCCTACAAAAAGGTTGCGGTCATCCACAACCGGAACGAAGTTCTGATTCAATACCAATTCCAGAAGTTCGTCCATTGTCGCTGATATATGTACCGGCTGATTCCAGTTTTCACGGGTGATCTGCTCCACATAGACCTCATTTACAATTTCTTCCAGCGGCTCTGTCGTATCGTGGAGATACCACAAAAAATCACCTTCCGTCACCGTCCCCATATATTTGCCTTCGCGTGTCACAACCGGCGCTGCCGTATAACCGCTTGTGCGGAGTTTGGCAAGGCCTTTCCGCATACTGTCATCGGCATAGATAAAATCAACACTGTTTTTTGGTTTTAGTAAGAATAAAAGATTCATACGTTCCCTCCGTTCTATTTGTCCTTATTTATCGTTTCGGATTTTCCAAGAATATCCTCTACATCCTGTGCATATGCCTCACGCATATTGCGGATGCGTTCCAATTCGTTGATAAAATCCTGTATGATTCCTGTATTATAATCAATCTGCTTTCGCAGCTGCTGCCTGCGTGAATTTAATTCATGGCGCACTTCCACCATTTCTTTCGGCTCAATGATCGCACGCACCTGTGAACACCAGATTTCAGCATCCCGGACACCGATATTTTTCAGTTCCGCAATTAAAATGTCCTTCTTTTCATTTAAAAGATATACACTTTCGCGCTTTCTCGCCCATTCTCTTTTGGCCTTCTGGTACTGATCGTATACAAATTCCAGTTCCGTTGCATTGCGCACATGGAATTTCATACACATATAATCAATCGTGCGAGTATTGTTGACATATTTGATCTTAACCCGGTTCAAAAGAGAGACGGCGCGGTCGTACTGACGCTCCTTAATCACCATATCCGTACGGTTTGCGCGCGCTTCCCATACGATAATAAACAGTACGATAAACGCAAACGCT
>DJNB01000100.1:0-7994 GCA_002435545.1 Lachnoclostridium sp. UBA6475 | reverse complement strand
ACCGGAACCGTCACATCTACGGAAAACGCCAGCGCGATCGTAAGCATCAAAATTCCAAATACTGCCAGTATCCCGGCAAGGATCTTTGACACGATACGCAGTGTCCCCTGCTTGCTGATGATGTCGCGTTTGTCTGCTTTCAGCAGTTGTTTTTCGCTTTCCAGCTGCCGCAGGTCGTTTTTGATCTTTATCTGATAATCTTCAAATTCCTGTAATTTCCTGACATCTTCTGCCGCTGTCGCCTCATATTTTTCCATCGACAGCCGCTGGGCATCATTAAACTTATACCGGCGCTTTTTCANNGCGGTCGGCTCGTTGATGATACGCTTTACATCGAGGCCTGCGATCTTACCGGCATCCTTGGTTGCCTGACGCTGTGCATCATTGAACTTATACCGGCGCTTTTTCAGATAATCCCGCTCCCGGATCAATTGATCGATTGCCGCTGCCGTCGTTGTCAGCACTTCTTTTTCTTCCTCCAGCGCCTGATCCATCAATTGGATATCCTTTAGGTGCGACGTCACATCCGCATACTCTTCTTTGACCCGTTCATTCTGCTGTCCGGCTTCGCGGATTCCCTCCTGCAGCCGCTGTATATACTCTATGCGCTGCTTCTTGTCTTTCAGGTCTACTTTTTCCTTCTGCTCAGCCGCTTCCGCTTCCAATTCTTTTTCAATTGTCTCCACCTCATTTTCCGGCGGCATCTCTTCTATCACTTCCGGTTCCGCTTTTTTCCGGCGAAATCGTCCGAATATCATATCTCTTGTCTCCTCCTTATTTCTGTGGCAGTTCCATTGAAGACTCCCGAATATCCTCTATTAAAGACGCCCTGATGTCATCCATTGATCTCGCGATCAGGGCATCATCCGGCACGGTATTTTCTACCTGACACGCTTCTTCCCACGTTTTCAGAAGAGTCTGTCTGTCTTCCGGTGTCCTGCCTGCTGCCTCGCATTCTTTCTCAAATGTCTCCTTATCACCCAGGCACAAAAGCACATAAAAGTATTGATCTTCCGACTCTTTGCGGTGGTTGCGCGCATACGCTTCCTTAAATCCGGCCGCCGCCTGACGGAACGAAAATACATGGAACAGCGCGATCGCCTGATCATGCAGCACATCCCCGTATTCTTCCGTGGTAAGTTCCTTTGCCAGCGGACCATGCAGCAGCTGCTTGTATTCCCGCAGACTTCTTCCGTATTTTCCCGCTTTCAGGCAATTATCTGCCTTCATCCATGCCTTTTTTGCCGGCGGAAGATTGGTAATTTTTTCCATTGTTTCCACGAGTGAAAAAATCTCGTCTTTTTTATAATAATCACACGCACAAAGAAGGGTAACAACCAGATCCTTGATGTTGTGATGTTTTTTTATCAACTTCTCCATCTTCGCGGCAAGGGTTCGAAGATGTACCTGCCCTCTCAGCCAGTGAACGAGATTTTCATCAAAAAATTCTTCCGTCACCATATAAATATTATGATACATATAATAACACAATTCCTCTAAAGAATAAACAGGAACTTCTGATATCGGAATCCTGTAGGGTTCTTTTGCCAGATCCCCCTGACACAATATAAACATTTTTCCACCTGCCTTTATAGCATAATCGTCTCTTCCCATATTCTGTGTGAAGATGGGAAAAAGTTTCCAAATCCTTTATCCCGAAGAGTAAAGATACATTTATCCACACCGGCAAACCGGATCTGCAGACCGATCCGCGCTTTCCGGTCTAAACGTCCCCGGATGCCGTCCATCGTCAATATATGCGTATGTGCACTTCTTTTGCGCATATCGGATACACGGATCTGCAGTTCATCCTCGCCATCGGAGATCAGATCCACTTCATAATCGACCTGATACCACGGGGTTCCCGCTTTGGCAAGCATGATTTCCTGCACTTTGGCATTGGTATATGCCTGCATGGAAATATTGACCGGTATGGTATCCTCGTCCATATAAAGAAACGGCTCCATTTTCTTTTCTCCGCTGTATTCTCTGGCAACAAAGCACGCACCAAAAACATACAGATTGTCCCCGCGAAATACGTGGCGTCCGACGCAAAGCTGCGTCATAACCGCATCGGCAAAACCATCCGCAAATCCTTTTCCCGTCATATAGACAGACGTGATGACCTGACCGTGCAGTGCTCCCTGCACCATCGTCTCCACCACAGAAGGTTTCTCGCTTATGTCGATCCCCGGCTCTTCTAACATTTTGACGTAATCCGGATATTCCTTTTGGGAAACGGTCACAAGCGGTGGGTGCTGATACCGGTCCATATGCATCTGATAATACGTTATTTCATGATCTTCATAGTCAAACAAGCCCACCTGATTGACCCAGAGATCTTTTTTCTGATTTAATACATAATATACAAAGCACTGTCTGCGATCCACAACCATCGCCCGGTCTTTGCCAATTCCAAGTTTTTCCAGTGCCTGGTAGATCTGGCTGACAAACCGGAAATCCCGGTATTTGGTTGTCACAACGAGACGTCGGATCATCCCTTCCGGGTACTCTCTTCTCGTAAACGACAAAATCTTTTGAAAATATGCCGCCAGCACATTGACTGCATCGGTTTCCACACCGGCTGCATAGATCGGCTCGTCATTTACAATTTTTTCCAAGAAATGTCCGATTGTCTCCTTCGTTCCCGGTATCGTTACCACCGTCGGAATCTTGGTTTCTCCGAATTCATCTCTCGGATCTCCCACCGGTTTCGGTTCCTGCCCCTGTGGTACCAGCAAAGCCAGCTGGGAATATTCCTCCCGGAGATCCACTCCGATATATAAACTGCGTTGACCCATATCCTAGTTCGCCTCTCCTTCCCACGACAGCGGCTTCAAAAGCGCTGCACCGGCATTTTTACATTTGTGGAATTCATTCCATTGTTCTTCATAGCGCTCCGGATCCTTTTCTTTTGTCTCCCGCATTTCCTGAATCATACGGAAAAAGGAAGGTTCCGTTGACGAGTCTGTCATTTTGCCGACAAGTTCGCCTTCTTTGACCGGCGTATTCATGTCTCCCTGAAAAATGCGGTATTGACATTTTTCTCCTGCAAAAAGGATCACGGCAAAACAATACACATCCGGGAGAATCTCCTGCACCGGCAAAAGTTTTTCTTTGTTTATCTCAATATACACACTGCCTTTCCCGGACGCAATCCACTGGATCATCTGCGCATTGTCAATCTCAAACGGGACTTCCATCTTCCCGTGAAATTCTTTCATAAAAGCGAGATACTGCCCTCTTGCCGCAAATTCCGCCAATTGGAAACGAACCCATTCACGTTCATTCTCCGACAGCGTCTCCTGACCGGAAAAATATTTTAAAAGGGCAAATACCAGCACCGGATTTTGCGTTGCAAGTCCTTCTTTCGCAATACGGTTTTTCCATTCTACAGTTATAGAAAGGCGGTCCGTCAGATATTCGTATGCTATTTCGGACAGATACGCTTTTACCAGCGTGCGGTTGTCGCCATACTCATAATATTCGGCAAATGGTTCCTCAAATACCGTAAGCTCTGCCCCGGTAAATAATGCCTGTCCAAGCAGGCGCTCCAGCGCACCGTCGCGGATCTCCACTCCATTTTTCTCTGCCTCTTTATAAAATTCCAGCAGTTTCTTTGTATCTCCCATGTAGTAATTCAAAAGATACGAAAGCGTCACTTTATTTTTTTCCCCTTTATCGTAGAGGAAATCACACAGCCGCATATAATACGGATCAAATTTCTGCTGCTGCTCTTCGTCAAGCACCCAGGTGATCAGAAGCAGGATCAGTTTCGGCGTACATTCGGTCAGTTCGTACTTGCGGAATACCCCCAGCGCATCTTCATTCATCTGGTACTGGATCATCGTCTGCAGGATTCCCGCCTGTCTCTCGCGGCTGATATAATGAAAATCTATCGCACGGATCACTTCTTCCAAAAGCGCATCTTCGCCGATTGAACGATAATAATCATACAATATTAAAAGTCCCTTATGCTGGTATTCGACACCAAGCATATCTCCCCGGATCAGTTCGTGGATCAGAATGGCTTCTTTGGTCGATATCCGGACATTTTCCGTCAAAATCCGGGAAAACAGATATAATTTCACCAAAAAGGAGTCCGAACCATAATTATAACACGTCTCGATCAGAGAGTCCAAATGGCATAACTTTTTTAATTCATATCCGACTGTCCCCGCATAATAATAGCCATTTTCATCGATAAAGTAAATGCGGTAATTCGGCGTGGCAATATGTATGACCGCCTGTCCGTCCTGCACTGGATAACTCTGTTCGCCGCCCCCCTCATCGTGTACAACCACTACGCGCACAATATGTTTGTCCGTCTTGCATTTGACCCGGTGAGCAAAAAGGATTTCCGGCAGTCTGCCATAAAGTTCCTCGATGTTGTCCATCTCCGGCAGGATCTTGTCATACAGGGCAGCGCGTGTCTCATTGACTTTTCCATTTTTTACCTGTGCAACCACATACTCGCGGATCGCCTCTTTATAACTGTCATACACTTGCGGAAGTGCCTCTCTCTGCTCCACAATATGTCTGAAAAATTCTGCTTTTACCGAGTCGCGGAGATGGTTTTCAAATTGAAAATACGTATACACCGCCGGATCAAAATTAGAAAAATCTTCCGGTTTCAGGGAATACATATAGTATTCATATAACTCCGTCAGATGCAGATGATTTTTCACTCCAAGTTCGTACCACGGCAGATACTGCGGCCCCTGTTTTTCTCCACGGATCAGCAGTGCACAGATACTATGCAGCGTGTCCTTTGTATGAAATTTGCGATAACATCCCATCAACAGGGAAAGCAGCGCCGGCGTCTCGCGCTTTTTCTTTGCTGCCAGAAATGAGATTGCCAGTACTTCATTTTCCGTAAGCAGATCATGGCGAAGGGCAAACAGGCAGCTTCCTACCGTCTGCGCGTCCAGACGCACCAGAAGATCCGGCTCCTGCAAAAGAATCATCGCCTGATACAGGTACAGATAGGGGCTGTAACATCCGTCTGCCCAGAGCTGGTTCAGATCGTCCCAGAGTCCCATTACCTCTTCCTCATAATACCCCATGCGCTCCAAAAGAACCGTAAACAGGATATGCTGGTATCCTTCCGCCTGGTATTGACGCACTTGTCCGTAAAATTCATCTTTGTCAAGTTCATTCTGGCTGATCTTACATTTGACATACCAGGCGCTCAGATAACGCAGTACTTGCTCCAGCGGTGCGCCTTCTTCCGGCTCCGGCATCCCGCATACAGCGCCAAGATATCTCTGCATTCCCTCTTCGTCTCTTCGCTGCCACGCAAGATATCCCTGCAGGATATCATCTTCCGGATCCAGCTGACGGACTGCTTCCAGCCATTTTTCGCGCCGGCTGCTGTTCATAATATATTGAAGATGCGCTTTGACGGCATCTCTCCACTGTTTCTTTTTTCTTAAACTATTTGTTTGTTTCTTTCGTTCTACAGTTGTCTCATGCTTTGTTGTCTCCGGCGCTTTTTCCTCTGCAACAGACGGCTTCACATCCCCATGTGCCACCAAAAATTCATGCAGCGCATGTTTTTTCGAATTTTTCTTTGTCAAATGCTGATACAGCCGCTTGTCTTCCAATTTATCCAGATAGCGTTCCAAAAATTTTTCATGATAAAAGATCCGTACTGCCTCGTCCGGATTTTCTCCGGCAAACCGCACAAACTCTTCGTATCCCCGGATTGTCCTTCCACCGGAATCTTTCAAATACGGCTTTATAATCTGCACTTCATAAGGAAGCGTCTGTTCTCCACAATCTGTCACAAGATACAATACTCCGGTAAGTGTCTCGCCGGCTTTCCGGTTTCCCGCTCTCACACGCACAGTTACCTCGTTTTCTTTTCCGTGAAAGATCGGGAAAAAATCAAAATGAATGTCCTCGCTGGCTCCAAACCCTTTGATCTTTGTTCCTTCGTCATTGGAAATCACAATCTTCGCCGAACTTTCGCCCCCCTCTTCCACTTGCAGCGTCAGCCGTTCCGCCGACACCTGCAGTTTGGGCAGCCGGTATCGAAATTTTCCCTGTGCCAGTGACAAAATCTTTTCCTTCATCGTTACCCTCTCTTCTTCCTTATGCTGTACGTTCGATCCGCTTAATCAGCGCGCTCAACAATTTTTCTTCCAATTTTTGACATCCCGTCAGATGATAGTTCGGCACCTGGCGCAATGTCTGCATCGTATACTGCAATGCGGCTCCTTTGTCTTCCTGTTCAAAGAAAAGCCAGTACGCAAATACTCTCTTTTCGTTAATTTCTTCATTTCCTTCAAGCATATTACAGAATGGTTTTCCGTAAAACTGCGCCTTTGCCTCATTTTTCCGGATGATGACATGGTAAAATACCAATTCACAAAGCATCGGAAGATCGCTTTTTGACCACTTATCCGGCACATAGTTTTCCAGTTCGTCAATGATTTTTGAAACCTGCGCATACTCGCCTTTATCCAGATAATGATAATATTTTAAAATAAGATATTTCTTGTACACACCCAGATCAGTCAGATGTCCGGTATATTCGATATCATTTACCTCAATCTGCCCCGGCTCCGTACCGTTTTTTATCTCTCCGTAAATACGCTGATATTCTTCCCGCAAAATGCCCCCCGGATTTTCCCCTACGTTTTTCTTTTGAGTAAACGCAAGATGAACAACGATAAAGCACGTATAGCCAATCATCACGATCGCCATCGGCAGCGTAAACGCGTTAAATGGCATACGCTTTGCCGCAAACAGCTGCAACGATACTGTCTCCGTGATAAACAATGCGACCGCCATCGAAAATGCCCCATAGATCACACCGCGCACCTTCGTTGGCTTCATATCGATCATCTGACATTTTATGTACGGCCGTGGATCGCACAATCCAAAGGAAAAATGTTTCCCGGATTTTCCAAGCCGTACCATAAAAAAGATAAATTCGTCAAATTGAAAACGGAAAATAGTCCCCCCGACCAGATTACCAAGCGCCGCTGCCAGACCTATCCCCACATATCCGGTCAGTACTCCCCCCATTATCATAAAGAATTGTGCTACGATGCTCATTTGCTTTTCCCGCCTTTCTCCATTCTGTTACAAAACAGACTTTCCTATCTAATATTGTATATAAAAGTAAGCTTTTTGTAAATAGGAAAATGTTACTGTAATGATTAAAATAGAAAACAAAACCAGAGTTTTCCATTCCGAACGGAGTTCTAAATTCCTCATGGAAAACGCTGGTTTCATTTTGCCATTAATTATCACATTATAATGTACTAAATAACTGAAACACTCCGGCAAGTGTCAAAAACACAGCAGAAATATAATCAAATATTCTCCAATATCGAATTTGCTGAGCTAAGACAAGAAATGCAGCTGTAAAAATTGTTACTAACGCCGGGAAAACATAAGCCTGATTTCCATATTGTACCAGTCCGATTCCCACCAGAAAAGAATCTACCGACAGTACCGTCCCCATCCAGACCGCCTCCCACGTCTCGATTTTCTGCGAGAGATCAAGATCATAGTTGGTCTTTTCTTCTTCTTTTTTTATCTGCCACAACGCTTTCACGCCCATGACCGCCAGCAGCGTTCCTCCGGATGCCTGAATCGCCGCGATCGGCAGGATCTCCGAAAGCAGTCTGCCAAAAAGCACCGCTATCAGCGCCGTCATTCCGGACACCAGCGAGATCATCCCCTTCGCCGACAGCGGGATCTTGATCTTCTGCGCTTTATATGCCATCCCCACCGCCCACGAATCCACCGTCGCCGACAGGGCAAGTAAAATAATCCATAGCATGATTTAACCTCCTTTCCCATTTTTGTTTTCCTTCTAACGCCTATTTTCTCTTCTTCCGGGGTGCATGGACTGCTCTTCCTAACGGCGACAGCTGCCGAAGTATAACTGAGGGGGCATTCCCTTGCACCACTGGAATGACTTGTTTTTCACCTTTCCGGGGTGCCTGACTGCTCTTCCCATCGCCGGCTCACCACTG
>DJNB01000218.1:301-17061 GCA_002435545.1 Lachnoclostridium sp. UBA6475 | reverse complement strand
CGGTTGATGCCCGTGATTTCCCGTGTATGGGAGATGTCGAATCCTCTATGCTCTACTTTTGTGAGCAGGTTTCCCGGACACACCGCGTCGCTTTGACCGGCGAATGTGCAGACGAGATTTTTGGCGGTTATCCGTGGTTTCACAAAGAAGAACTTTGGCAAAAAAACATGTTTCCGTGGTCGTATGATTTCGACGCAAGAAGAGTCCTGCTTCACGATGAGTTCTCTGCTTCCCTGAATATGGAAGATTATGCCAAAGAAGCCTATGAAGCCACACTTTCCTGCACCCCGCGCCTCGCGGAAGATTCCGAAAAAGAGGCGAGACGGCGCGAAATCTCATGGCTCAATATCCGGTGGTTTATGATGACTCTCCTGAACCGCATGGACCGCACGAGTATGTACTCCGGTCTGGAAGCCCGTGTACCATTTGCCGACCACCGCATTTTACAGTATGTCTATAACATCCCGTGGGATATGAAATGCCACAACGGCCAGACAAAGAGTCTTTTGATCGACGCAGGAAAAGGACTTCTGCCCGCCGCTGTATTAAACCGGAAAAAGAGTCCTTATCCTAAAACCTATGATCCGGCCTATGAAACCCTGCTTGCAGAACGTCTCTACGAAATGGTTCACGCGGTAAATTCGCCTCTGACCGGCATCGTAGATCCGAAAAAACTGGATCATTTTCTAAATACCCCCAGCGATTACGGAAAGCCGTGG
The DNA here is from genome assembly GCA_002435545.1 of Lachnoclostridium sp. UBA6475. Lineage (GTDB taxonomy): Bacteria > Bacillota > Clostridia > Lachnospirales > Lachnospiraceae > Eubacterium_F. Next base: position 16,342 of record DJNB01000218.1, on the reverse strand, counting down.
TATGGTCAGCTTATGGCCGGTCCACAGATGCTTGCGTATCTCCTTCAAGTGGGATATTGGATCCGGACCTACTCGATTTCTCTTTAATATCAGAAGCAGCTTCCCAGCCTCCCTGCATTGCCTGCAAAGGCTGTGGATGCACTTCCATCATCCAATATCCAAAATCTCCCATTTTTAACTTGCTCTTATGCACACTTTTAAAATACGAAAACCCATACGTTCTGCCAAGATAAGCATCGCGTTTATGGTATCTTCCCGGCACACCGACAAACACGCGGTCGCCAATCCGAGCAAAAAGCAAGTGCCCAAAATTGTAAAATCCCTGCTTCAAAAACGGATTTTCCGCCAACGTCCAATACCTTTGTGGGAATTCTCCAAAATCTTCTGTCCCGATCTGAACACATTGATCCACCTCATCATCCGAAAATGGATACATTGCCGTATGAGTGGAAAAGAGTTTATCACATTCATACTTCCAATCATGTTCTTCTTCCATCTCTACTTCGATAAATTCCGGTTCTTCCTCTACTTGTGGTTCTTCCGTTTCTGCCGCCACAGCCTCTTCCGCTGTTTTTTCTTCCTCCACCACAGATTCTTCCGCGACAACGTCTTCTTCCGTTTTTTCTTCCACCGCAGAAGACTCCGGTTCCACAGCCGGCGGCTGTCCCTCTCCCATCTGTGGTTTGCCGCTTTCTCCGATCCAGATCCCGATCACTTCATCTTTTTCCTCTGTTTTGGATTCCAGCCTCGTAATTTCTTCGCCGGAAACCACTCCTGCCAGTTGATTGTATGCTCCATCTTGTCCATTCAGGACAATGGTGACTGGAAGATTTTCCCATTTTTTTGCGTTTTTTAAATGGATTTCCAGCCGGATCCATTCCCGTTTTCCGGACGCTTTGATATATCCTCCGCGTTCTTGTCCTTCTTCCTGTAAATATATCATTTTACGGAAATAACTCACGAAGTTCTCCTTTTTTAGGCTTTTCTAAAAACTATGCATAAAGGGGGATTTTTATTCTGATTATGTTATCTTTATTTTTCTTTCCTATTATTTCCACTCACCACTGACAACAGACCATTTTTTATCAAATTTTCCGCCGCTAACTACCGCTATAAATGGTTTTTTCAGAAAAACTTTTATTGTATTCAACACCGTACCAAAATCATCTGTTTTCGTGTCAATTTTACGGATAAACGCTTTCCACTTCTTCTGCATTGCTATATCGTTATCAAAGCCCATAACCTGATCAAACTGCTCTACTGTAAAATTATGTTCACGGTTGTCAAAAGTTTTTTTAAGCGCTTCCGTCAACACCGAACCGTCAAAATTAAATTTATTGGCCAGATAATATATATCATAATAGTCTTTCATACGGCTGGAAAATTCCATCAAACTAAGGATTGCATCTATTTTCTCTGCAACCGTTGTTTCGATGGAATACGTATTAACTATGGGCGCATCAAAATCGTCAAGTTGAGTGGGAATCTCCCTTTTTACCTGATTTGGCACAATAACATCGCCAACCCCAAAATCAATACCAAACGGTGTGCGGGTATTTTTAATACATGCAACCATTGACGCTCCGATACCTGCATACTTTTTCGCCACAGCAATTGGTGCAACATCTTTTATCTCAAAAGTTACAAAATCATTGTTCGTCTGAACCGTTATAATTTTCTCAATGATACTCTTTAATTGTTCCGGCGTATTGGGAATCTGCCGGAGTAAAAAATCCACATCTACCGTTACCCGGCTGTCAAATTCTGTAAGGGAATAAAGAAATAATCCCCCTTTTAACACAAAATTTTCAGCATACTCGGACTTTTCCAAGCGACGTAGAAACTCTTCCTGGCAAAAAAGCTGCAGACAAAGCTGATAACTTCTTCCACTTTCTTTTGATTTGTTTTTGAGCCGCGCAAGTACGGATGCAGCCATATCAGTCATTAAGCAGCACCTCCATTACATTCATAAGCTTTGTATATAGTTTCATTTCCTTTGCATATTTAGACAAATTTGCAAGATTCTTTTTTTCATCCGCAGCATACGCATTGACTGCTTTATTAAATATTTCATTGTCGAGTTTTGTACGGTATTTAAAGCAATCGCATATTGTCCGCTCACGGTCATATACAGATAATATCACGCCGTTAAAATTTCCTGCAGACTTACCTATATCTAAAAATGGCTTTTGAATATAATAAGCCTTCATCGGAATTTCTTCCATGTTCTTTACGGTACGAGTTGCTGTTCTAGGCACAGCAATTGACCATTTCCGAGGAGAAAAATCACTATATCCATAATAAAACAAAGCGGACTCTACACAAATTATCCCCTGCGGCAGCAGCTCATGTATCAGCTGTTCTTCTATTATGTTATTGCTATGTGGAAGCTGATAAAATCCTCTGCGAATTCTTTCAATAACACCATCTTTACAAAAAGCCGCAACCTCATATTTATTTATCCCCTTTGCCGCAAAATCTGAAGTGCTTGCAATACCACCGTTATCTTCAATTATTTTTTTTATAATATCCTCTTTATTCAAGCCGACACCAACTTTCTGTATGCAATAATGAGCTATATGTGCAATTATTGTATCATAGGTTTAAGAAAACCGCAACAATTATATGCATACATTTTTTAAAAATTGTACGCAGAAAGTTGCTATTTTGTCAATCCACCTCATTTTTCACAATGAAACCAAACACTGTTCCCTGCTCTCTCAAAAAATAGCGCAACAAAGGCAGGAGAATAACTCTCCTGCCTTTGCAGATTTATCACACTAAATTTTATTCCACTGATTATTTCAATGTAACCTTAGCGCCTTCAGCCTCTACCTTAGCTTTGATATCTTCAGCTTCGTCTTTAGAAGCACCTTCTTTGATTACTTTAGGAGCGCCGTCTACAACTTCTTTTGCTTCCTTAAGTCCAAGACCTGTTACTTCACGAACAACTTTGATAACCTTAACTTTGTTTGGTCCAACTTCTGTAAGTTCTACGTCGAACTCGTCTTTCTCAGCGCCGCCTGCTGCTGCACCGTCGCCTGCTGCCGCTACAACAACACCTGCTGCTGCAGATACACCAAATTCTTCTTCACAAGCTTTTACTAAATCATTTAATTCCAAAACGCTCATCTCTTTGATAGCATCGATAAATTCCTGAGTAGTCATTTTAAATTCCTCCATTTAATATAATATTTTTCTTTGTTGGCAGATTATTCTGCTGTTTCTGCTGCCGGCTCTTCACCATTTCCTTTAGCTTCTGCGATCTGATTAAGAACGCGTGCCATATTGGTAACAGGTGACTGCAAGCTTCCAAGCAATTTAGAGATAAGAGTATCTCTTGATGGGATGTTAGCCAATGTCTTGATACCGGCTTCATCATAATATGTGCCGGCTACAACACCGCTCTTGAACTGAAGCGCCTCTGCTTCTTTTGCAAAGTCATTGAGAATACGCGCCGGAGCGGTCTCATCCTCTGCTGAAAATGCAACTGCAGTAGGTCCTTCCAAATCCTTATCCAACTGTGCAAAATCAGTTCCTTCGAATGCACGAACAAGCATTGTGTTTTTGTATACTTTGTATACAACACCGGCTTCTCTCAATGCTTTACGAAGTTTTGTATCCTGCTCAACAGTCAGACCACGATAATCAACAAGTACAGCTGCTTTTGCGTCTGCTGCATATCCTTTGATCTCGTCTACGATTGGCTGTTTGATCTCTACTTTAGCCATGAGTCATTTCCTCCTTATATATTTTCTGCCGAAAAGAATATATACGGACATAATATTAGAAGACCCCTCTTCTCGCCATAGCAAAAAGAGGGGACGTAAATCCACATTCTTTACTCCTCGGTAGGCGGCTTCTGCACTTACATATCTGAAATCCCGAAAGATCATCTATACCTACTGTCTACGGCAGTCATCAAAATTTATATTAACATACCTTGGCGGTACTGTCAATATCTTTTTTCGTAACCGATCAGTTACTTTTTATGCATATTTTACTGTGCTTACTTTCACACCAGGTCCCATTGTGCTGGTGATCGTAACACTCTTCATATACTGTCCTTTTGCACTTGCTGGTTTTGCTTTTACGATAGCGTCCATCAAAGTGTTGAAGTTATCATTCAACTGCTCTGCAGTGAAAGATGCTTTTCCTACAGGACAGTGAATAATGTTTGCTTTGTCCAAACGATATTCGATCTTACCTGCTTTAATGTCATTAACAGCCTTTGTAACATCCATTGTAACAGTTCCTGCTTTTGGGTTTGGCATCAAGCCTTTTGGTCCGAGTACACGTCCGAGACGACCAACAACGCCCATCATATCCGGAGTAGCTACAACTACGTCAAACTCAAACCATCCATCGTTCTGAATCTTAGGAATGAGTTCCTCGCCGCCAACATAATCAGCACCAGCTGCTTCTGCTTCTGCAACTTTATCGCCTTTTGCAAATACAAGAACGCGAACTTTTTTACCGGTTCCGTGTGGCAGTACAACCGCACCACGTACCTGCTGGTCTGCATGACGTCCATCTACACCAAGACGGATATGCGCTTCAATTGTTTCATCGAATTTTGCAACTGCTGTTTTCTTTACAAGGTCAATGGCCTCAGCTGGATCATACTGAACTGTTCTGTCTACCAGCTTTGCAGCCTCAACATATTTTTTACCTCTTTTCATGATTCAAACCTCCTAGTGGTATTAACGAATGTGTAGGAGCTTAGTAACAAGTTCCTGTTCTCCCACAACGTCCAAATGACATAAGTCTTCTACGATGTCTAAATTTTCACTTAAGTTTAATTAGTCTTCTACTGTGATACCCATACTTCTTGCAGTACCAGCGATCATGCTCATAGCAGCTTCTACGCTTCCTGCATTCAAGTCAGGCATTTTAAGTTCTGCAATCTTCTGAATCTCATCTTTTGAGATTGTTGCAACTTTTGTCTTATTTGGTACACCAGAACCGGATTCAATCTTACAAGCTTTCTTAAGAAGAACTGCTGCCGGTGGAGTCTTTGTGATGAAGCTGAAACTTCTGTCTGCATAAACAGTGATAACTACAGGAATGATCATACCTTCCTGTCCTGCTGTCTTTGCGTTAAACTCCTTTGTAAACTGAACAATGTTTACACCATGCTGTCCAAGTGCCGGACCAACTGGTGGTGCTGGTGTTGCTTTTCCAGCTGGGATCTGTAATTTAATATATCCTTCAACTTTCTTAGCCATTATAAAAACCTCCTGATTTTCACTTCTATAACTTTTCTAATTCTGAGAAATCAATTTCTACCGGTGTTCCACGGCCAAACATGTCAATTTCGATCACTGCCATATGTTTTGCCGGGTGAACTTCCTGCACGATACCATGTGTATCCTGCCATACACCTTTGGTAACCAGAACATGGTCGCCAATACTGTATGGTACTTCCTCTGCCTGAGCAAGAAATCCCATGTTGGTAATTTCTTCTGCGGTAAGAGGAACCGGTTTGGATCCCGGACCGACAAATCCTGTCACGCCACGGGTATTTCGAACCACATACCAGGTCTCGTCATTCATCACCATATTCAGGAGAACGTAGGCCGGAAACATTTTCTTCTGAACCTGTTTCTTTTCTCCATTTCTCTCCTCAACAACCGTCTGCATCGGCACCATAACTTCGAGGATCTGATCCTGAAGATTACGATTTTCGATTGTCTTCTCGATGTCAACTTTTACCTTATTCTCATATCCAGAATAAGTGTGAACTACATACCATTTTGCTTCTTCCGCCATAGCAACCTCCTAAAATAATTATAGTCCAATTGCCTGCAGACCAAGACGAATCAGCCAGTCGATGCCGGCGATCACGCCGCCAAGGACAACAGAAACAACGATCACCAGTGCGGACTGGCGGATCAGTTCGTCTCTTTTTGGCCATGTACATCTCTTGAACTCTGCTTTGACACGTTTAAAGAAGCCACCTGCTTTCGAAGTCTTTTCTGCTTCGCTCATCGGGCACACATCCTTTCCCCAACATTACATGGACAAATATTATTTTGTCTCTTTATGCAATGTGTGTGTTCTACAAAATCTACAATATTTCTTTGTTTCCATTCTGTCCGGATGGTTTTTCTTGTCTTTGGTCAAGTTGTAGTTACGCTGCTTACACTCTGTACATTCCAATGTAATTTTAGTACGCATTACGTCACCTCCGTGATTATTTGTTTGTAAAAATTTAGGCATAAAAAAAAGACCTAATTCATCGCTAGAATATAGTACCACAAATTCATACGATTCGTCAAGTCTTTTTTCCATTGTTTTTAGATCCTGTTTTCCGTTGTTTTTAGATTCGGTAGATTTCTACTCCAGCGAAACGGATATTTCCCTCGATCACCAGCGTCGGTCCGTCTTCTGCCACGCCGCTCACATGATGTTCCTCCAGACCGCCAAAACTGCAGTCGGTATTATTTACCACATGCCAGTTTGACGGGATGTAGATATCCACACCGGAAAAATACACACTCAGGTCAATCACCGCACTTCCGGACTGAATGACTGCATTATCCATATTTACTTCCATGCCGCAGAATTTACAGTCAATGACTGCCTTTTTAAATGCATTGGAATTGATATTTTTCTTTGTTCCGTTAAACATTCCGGTCAGCACGACGCTGTCGCCATCCACATCGGAAGCATTGGCATCTGTCATTCCTTCACTGTAAACTTCGACACGGCGGTGTGTTTTGTGTCTGCGGTACTCTTTTGCGCGGCTTCCGAAAATCATATTCAGACCGATACTGCCAAAAAGTGCTGCCCACAAAACCGGCCATGGGGTCAGTGCCTCGATGCCAAGTACGTGTTCAAACATGATAAGCAGGATTGCCAGTGAAAACAACATCCCTCCAAATTCCATACGGATTGCTGATTTAATAAAACACATCACGCAAATGATACCGATCACGATACGCATAAGACTGATGTCCGGTGTAAATCCAAGGCTGTGCGCCAGTATGTATACTGCTGCCAGAAGGAGCAGAACGCCCCAAAATATGTTGTCTTTCTTCATAATAAAAGTCCCCTTTCTAATTTGTATGAATTTCAATGTTTCCAAGATCGGCTTCTACTTTCACCTGCCGATATTCCTCATAGCCTGTCACATCTGTATCCTTTCCTGATTGGTATTCGCTTTGTACGCCGGCATGTTTTTCGTTATTAATGGAAAGATTTCCCAGATCTGCTGAAAGATCATAGGCATAGGCACCCTTTGGTCCATCAAAATACATTTCAAAATTTCCGGCATCCACTTCGGCTTCTACTGCCTTGATGAAGTTATTTTTAAGTTCCACATTTCCGGCATCTGCTTCGACCTTTATACTATCCAGTGTACATTCTGACACGATCAGATTGCCGGCATCCAGATCTGCCGTAATCTCTCCGCTTGGAATTTTTGTCAAATGCACATCTCCTGCGTCCACCTGAATGTTCACTTTTGTATTTTGAACCATCGATGTCGGAATTTTCAGCGTCAATGCACATTTTTCTGTCAAGTTTCCAAATGGGAAATGCATGAAAAATCCCTGTGACCGGCTTTTTATACTGAGCGCACCATCTTTATTTTCAATGTTGGGTTTGCGGCTTTCCTCTCCCTGATACTGGATGGAAGGCTGGCTCACCTCATCCGTTGCTTCTATATTTAATGCCATTGCATCCGCATCCACATAGATGGTTTGAAGCGGGATTCCTGCATTTTCCACACCTTGCACTTCTTCCGTTATCTCCGTCGTCACGGTAGATGTGGTAGATGTGGTCAGATTGCCGCGATAGATGGCAAACGGAATGATGGCACCAAGGCTCAACACCAGCATACCGAATATCACGATCAATACAATTGCAAACGCCGGCACTTTCTTCTTTTGGTAGATCGGCTGTGTTCCTGACGCAGCATGCGCATTTGGCATCTGCTCACGTTCGTAATTTGCGGCTGCTTTTGCCAATTCCTGGTAGCGATTTTTTAAACTGTTTCCGGATACCAGCAGATAAACCGCTATTCCTACGATAAACAATACACTGCTGTCCAAAATTGATTTGGCAAACAGATTCCGGCACAGTCCTGCTCCCATACTTGGCACCACACTGAAAATACACAGGAACACACCGATGCAAGTCGTTAACACGCGGCGTCTTTCATCCTTTTCCTGATTTTCACGGACATACGCTGCCGCCTCTTCTTCGAGTGCGATCGTATACCGGCTGATCTTTCCGTATTCTTTTGTTTTCGTCGATGCCAGTATAAAAAGCACGACGGCTGCTCCAACCAGTAGAAACATTCCCATATTTCCCAACAGGTTTCCGATCAGTGCCCCGATATACCCCTGATCAATTGCACCATCCATAACAGATTCTACAAACGGTCCCCAGATACAGAGCATTACGCCGAGAGCGACGTACATCGCATGCGTCTTTGCAAATGCAACGTATTTTTTCGCTTCTTCCAGCCCCCATCTGCGGTCTGCGTGACGGCTCTTTTTCTCCTGCGGTTCCTCTTCTTTTTTCATAAAGTCACCGATTCCGAGTTCTTCTGCCAGTTCATCCAGATTTCCAAATTCTGAGATCACCGTCCCTACGGCTTCTTTTTCTGACATCCCCTCTGCGGTCAGTTCTTCGTATTTGTCTTCCATCATCTCCATCAATTCCGCTTTGGCACGAAGCACCTGCGGTGTTTCCGGCAGATTCAGAAACATATTGTTAAGATATTCTCTAATTGCTTCCATCCTCTTGGCTCATCCTTTCTTTCATAATAAACTTATCCACAACCTCTTTCGTCACTTCCCACTCTTTACACTTTTCTTCATAATACCTTTTCCCCTCTTCGGTGACACGATAATACGTGCGCCGCTTGCCTCCTGTCTCATTCCCGGAAAACGATTCAATGTACCCGTTTTTTTCCATTCTGGTAAATGCCGAGTACAGCGTCGTCTCTTTAATGATATATTTTTCCTCGGAAATCATTCGGATTTTCTTGGAAATCTCATATCCATACGAAGGATTTTGCTGGAGCAAATATAAAATGATCGTATCATTATATCCCCGAATCACGTCGCTGCTAATCAAAAGCCCGCCTCCTTTCGCGCATTTTGGTCATTTGCCGGAGCGGCAAATTATTACGTTTGTCGTTGCTACGTCTATCGTAGTACGTCTGACGTAGTTAGAGTATAGCATAATTACTACGACAGGTCAAGTAGTTTTTTAACTTATTTTTTTGCCCTGTTTTTTCTCGCCGAATATGCAAAAAGAGACACCCTTGCCGTGTCTCTTTCTTATCCGTTTTCGTCTACATTGCCATCACATCACCAGATCACCAGATCTTCTACTTCCTCCACCGGAATATTCAACTCCCTCGCAATCTCTTCCGAACTTTTTCCACTCAAGAATGCTTTAAAGACCTGTTTCGCCAGAATCCTTTCTTCTTGTTTTCCTTCCGTTCTTCCTTCACGTCTGCCTTCAATTCTTCCTTCTTCCCTTTCTTCTTCCCGAAGCACTCTCTCATGTAATTCCACATCAAATTCATATAAACACATGTGATACACCTCCGCTTTGTTCTTTAATAAAAAATCTTTTAGGATTCCATCCCGGATACACTCGTCTATCGTCATCCGAACCGCATCCTCCAATGGCATTTCTTTCCTATGTACGCGCACTCTTTCCGTAAACTCTGTATATTCCTGCAATGTTTGGCAGGCTGCTTTCAATTCTTCATTCTGTCCTTTGTTTATATTGATCTGAAGTACGACTAACTCCAGATTTTTGTCTCCGTTATCGGCAGCAAACGCATTCGACAAACGAATTTCTTTTCGCTCCGGCTGCTCTTCCTCTCCATTGTAAAATACCACAAACTTCAGAGTTGGAATTTTAATCTGTTTTCTGGAATAGATATCCAGCCCTTCTTCATAAATATATTTTTGCAGCAAATCCGATACATAAAATAAGTTTCGCAGTGGCATATTGGGATTAACGGTTGACTGATGTTCATACAACTGCATCATCATGTCAATCATACAGGATACATCATTTTTCATCCCAAGATACAGCACCCCTTCCAATGTAGTGACTGTCATGTCATCCGGATTGTCATAACAGGTTCCATTGATCGCGTTAAATAGAGAAAGCAGTCTCTTTTTGTCCCGGTACAGCATACGAAACAAGGTATCTCTGTAATTTCGTATCACTACCGGCTTTGTTTTGTTCTTTCTTTTTCTCTTCATTCAAAATCTCCCTTTCTGTAATTTGCAGGAGTTTTGTAATGAAAAAACTTTCCCTAATTTTTCACTCCTGCTTTGTAATTGTTTTCTGGAAATTAAAGCAAGAATGATACACCGGCTTATTCGAAAATTTACTTATTATATACAGACAAAAAATCACTTGCTTTCCGACAGTATAACATAGTACACCGTCCGATGCAAGTGATTTCTTTCAAAATGATTTAAGATATCAATTCAATCTGCGTGCTTTTCCATACACTTTTTTACCATGAACCATACGATACGCGCGGATATAAATGCCGCTGTAGTCATTGACATCTTTGACGTAGCATCTGGTTACAGCGTTTCCTTTGATCGTTTTGAGCACCGAATCTCCGGTATAAATCTGGTAGCCGCTCGCATCAAGCGAACGTTTCCAGGAAAGTTCATACCGTTCAATGACCTTTCGCACGCGTGGGCCTGCCACGATTGCCGGGATGGTTCCGCGGCTGACGAACTCACCATCGTATGTCTTTGCCAATCCGCGCGCTCCGGTGTTTTCCCAGCCATAAATGGTAACTCCCTCCGGAAGATAACTCACGTTTGGAGTCATAATATTGGATGGAAATACCAATTTGCGGATGCTTTCACATTCATCGAAATTCATGCGGATATAATTCAATTTGCCAGGTTTGACCACTACCGATTTCAAACGGCTGCAGCCTGCAAAATAATATCTTGTGCCATAGCCTCGCTGCACATTTTTGGTAATTGTCAGTTTTGTCACATATTTTGCATTTTTAAACGCATTGCCTGCGATCTTCGTCGTGCTCTTTGGAACCGTGTACGCACCCTTTTTCGCCGGTGGATAGTACACAAGCTCGTCATTGTCTTTCGTAAACAGCACACCGGCTTTCGCATAATACTTCGTATTTTTAGAAGAAACTGAGATCTTCCGGCATCGCAGATTTTCCTTCTTATTCTTTAAAAAGTCAACGTTTTTACACTTTGCCGGGATCTTGTAACTTGTTTTTGCAAATGGAAAGGCACGCACACTCGTACCTGCTAAATTATACAGCACGCCATCCGTTTCTATAAAATACTTGTTCGCCTCTGCCACTTTGATGCTGCTCAGGCGGTTGTAGGACATCTGGCTTCCAATGTATTTGCAGGCGCCCGGCAGCGTTATGCTGCCACGTTTTCCGGATGGGAAAAACACCATTTCTCTGCGGTCTTTTGTATAGATAACGCCCTGTCTGCTGCAATACATTTCGTTTTTCCTGCTGATGCGGATCTGTTTTAGGTTTTTCATTTGATCCTTGTAATAACTCTCCCCGTCAATCTTCTGGGTCTGGTCGGGCAGAACGAGCGTTTCCAGATATTTACAGTTCTCAAACCAGGTACGATATACCGTAGTAATCGCCTGCGACAGATAGATTGTGCGGTACTCACTTCCCTTAAAGGCATCACGTCTCATATTTTTTACCGTATCCGGCATATGTAATGTTCCTTTGCTTTTGGCCGGCGCCTGCACAAGATATGTCTCCGTCTCATTCAAAAGAAGTCCCTCTCTCGCAGAATAATTCGGATTTCCAGCTTTCACTTCAAACGAAGATGCTGCTTCTTCAAATGCAGAGCCTCCAATCTTTTCCGTATTTTTCGGAATCACAACTTTTCCCAGTTTTTTACATTGTGAAAAGGCATAGGAACAGATTTCTTCAAGGCTTGCCGGAAAGGAAATATTTTCCAATTTCTCGCAGCCAGAAAATGCATAACTGTCGATGAGTCTTACTTTATTTATCCCGTCTACTTTTTTCAGATTGACACATTGATAAAAAGCACAGTAGGGAATGGATTCTATTTTTGACGACAAACTCACAGAGCGAAGCTGCTCACAGGCATAAAACGCGCCTGAACTCATTGATTCCACCGATTCCGGAAGTGTCATTCCGGTAAGGGAACGGCAGTTTTTAAATGCGTGATAGCCAATCGTCTTTACCTTTCCCGGAATCCGCACAGACTCCAGCGAAGTACAGCCCTCAAATGTTCCTTCACGAATTGTGTCAACGGACGCATCCAGCCGCACACTTTGCAGCTCGGTACAGTCCTTAAACGCATATTTTCCAATATATTCCACAGAATCCGGAATGGTAACGGAAGTAAGTTTCCTACACCCCTCAAATGCATTTGCATAAATTTTCTTTACGGAAGATGGCACCGTAAAGGAACCGCTTTTCTGATTTGGGCATTTGACAAGAATCGTCCCGTCCTTACTGCAGAGTGCGCCATTGATCGTCGTATAATACGCATTTCCCTGTGTTGAAAAACGCTGTATCTTTTGTCTTCCAAATGCCTCATCGCCAATGGATGATATATTGCCGCGGATGTGCACTACCGGAGAGTCCGTACACCACGTCAATTCCCCATAAGAATTCACTTCCATGCGTGCTGCTGCCGTCTCCCCCTGCACAAGACCAAGGCTCAATCCCGCCGTCAAAAGCAGCGCTCCCGCCGCCAGCTTTCCTTTGCTTTTTTGAATCATGTTACCTTCTAACCTTTCCCCATGTCACAAATTGCTTTTCGTTTTCGCGCACAGTAAATTTTTTCTTATATTTTACCATTATTTGTATGTTATGTCAACTTTATCAAAAAAGAGCCACCCCATCAATTGGAGGTGACCCTTTTTGTCTTCTACTATACTTGTAATTTTTGCAAAAAACTTCGCGTCCGGTCATTTTCCGGAGAATCGATGACTTGTTCCGGCGTTCCTTCTTCGACCACTACGCCGCCATCCATAAAAATGACGCGGTCGGAAACCGCCTTGGCAAACTGGATCTCGTGTGTAACGATCACCATCGTCATTTTTTCTGCCGCCAGTTCTTTCATCACGCGCAGGATTCCCGCCGTGATCTCCGGATCCAGTGCCGATGTCGGCTCATCAAAAAAGAGCATTTTCGGATGCATCGCAAGCGCTCTGGCAATTGCAACACGCTGATTCTGCCCGCCGGACAGTTCACACGGATAAGCCTCTTCTTTTTCTTCCAAACCGACCTTTTTCAGTAGTTCACGCGCTTCCGCAAACACTTCGTCTTTTTTCCTCTTCTGGTTGTGGATCGGTGCATCGGTAATATTTTTTATAACGGAAAAATGCGGAAACAGGTTAAAATTCTGGAACACAAGTCCAAACTGCTGTCCGGCTTCCCAAAGTTCCTTTTTACCGGGATAATTTGCCGCTTTCACAACGGGTTTACCACTGTATGTAATATCGCCGCCGTCGATCTGCTCCAAAAATGTCGCACAGCGGAGCAAAGTCGATTTTCCCGAACCGGATGGTCCAATGATCGAGACAACCTCGCCTTCATTTACTTTCAAGCTGATGTCTTTCAGCACTTCTTTTCCTTCGAAACTTTTCCTGATCTGTTTCATTTCCAATATACACGTTTCTTTCGCCATGTCACTGCCTCCTCACTAACGATAATAATCCAGTTTTTTTTCAATCTGCTCCATCACTGCCGCCACTACAAAGTTAAAGATGTAATAAAATACACCGGCGACAAACAACGGCATCAAGGAAGCCTGTGATGCTGCGATCTGTTTTGCCATCGTAAACATTTCGGTATACGCAAGGGCAAAGGCAAGCGATGTGTCCTTTACCAGCGTGATCACTTCATTGGTAACCGGCGGCATCACTCGTTTTACCATCTGCGGAAAGAGGATGCGGAAAAATGTCTGGCTGCGGCTGTATCCCATTACCGTCGCTGCCTCGCGCTGTCCGGCCGGAATGCTCTGGATTCCCGAACGGTAGATCTCAGCAAAATAAGCTGCATAATTCAGTGAAAAACCGATCAGTACAGCATAAAAACGGTATTGATACGACGTTGATATGCCAAACAAATAGTACGGTGCAAAAAAGACTACCAAAAGCTGAAGCATCAATGGCGTACCGCGCATGATGGAAATATAGATCTTGGCGATCCATTGCAGCGGTTTGATCTTCGACATCCGCACTGCCATTACAAGAAGCCCAAGCGGCATAGAGAATAACAGCGTAAAGAAGAAGATTCCCAGTGTCGCAAGCATTCCCTGTGCCAGCTGTTTGACAATCTGGCCAATCCCCTGCTTTTTAACGCTTCCGGCCGTTTCCGTCGTCTCTTCTTGTGCTGCCGCACCATCGTCTTTCTTCGTCAGTTTACTCGTATCGAGTTCCGGCACTTTTCCCCCATCAATATAGGTCTTGTCATCCATGCTCAGGCACATGCTGTCCGTTAATTCCCATTTTTTGGCAATTTTTTCAAATGTTCCGTCGTAAAGCATGCCTAACAGCGTCGTTTGAACGGTATCGCGAAGTTCGGTATTTCCTTTTTTGAATCCGACACCGTATTCTTCCGACGACAAGCGCTCGTCCAGCATATCAAACTGGTCTTTCTTTGCCGAGAGCTGGTAGGATGCCACACCAATGTCCATTGCGATCGCATCTACCATTCCGCTTTCAAGGTTCATAAATGCCGAGTTATAATCTGCGACCTGCTGCAATTCTTTCAATGATTTGCAGATGGCTTTGTTTTCTTTTGTCGCATCGTCACCCGTCAAAGCTGCAAGTGCGGAAGAATCTGCCTGTACAACAAGTATTTTTCCCTTCAGATCCGTAAGTTTCTGAATCCCGGAACCTTTTTTCACGATAACGACCTGGGAATTATCGACATACGGTGTCGTCCAGGTGTACTGGTCTTCACGTCCATTCATCGTAAAACCATTCCAGATACAGGAAATTGCTCCGGAAGCCAGTTCGGAATCCTTGGAATCCCAGGAAATTGGTCGTTTTACCAGTTTCCAGCCATTGCGGTTACAAACTTCTTCGGCGAGATCAAGGTCAAATCCGACATACTCACCATTTTCGTCGAGATAGCCGTACGGAGGAAATTCCGCATCAAATCCGACGATAAATTCTTTTTCTGCGGCTTTCGCCTTTTGCGGCTGGTACAGGCTCACTGCTGCCACCGCAAAAAGCAAAAGAACAAATAGTATCATTGGTATCTGGTTTCGTTTATTATTCTGCATATTAAAATACCTTCTCTTCCATATTTAGCGAACTACGATTTTCATAAATTTCTTTTTGCCTCGTTTCAGAACGATTCCGTCCCTGCCGATGCTGTCTTTGGATATCTGCGCGCGGACATCTTCGACCTTATTTCCATCGATGGACACACCGCCCTGCTGCACATTTCGGCGCGCCTCTCCGTTGGATGGAGCAAGTCCCGCCTTCACAAGGAGGTTCAGGATTCCGATCTGTCCGTCTTCAAAGTCGGCATCGGTCAATTCTACTTCCGGCATCTGCGCTGCGTTTCCGCTGGAGAACAAGGCTCTTGCACCCTCCTGTGCCTTTGTCGCCTCTTCCTCGCCGTGCACCATTTTTGTCAGTTCAAACGCCAGAATTTCTTTTGCCTGATTGAGCTGGCTGCCTTCCCATTTGTCCATCTCGTCAATCTGCTCAAGTGGCAGGAACGTAAGCATACGAAGGCATTTCAGCACATCGTCATCGCTGACATTTCTCCAGTACTGGTAGAAGTCAAACGGACTGGTTTTTTCCGGATCGAGCCATACCGCACCGGACTGTGTTTTTCCCATCTTCTTTCCCTCACTGTTTAATAGAAGATTAATGGTCATCGCATACGCATCTTTTCCCAATTTTCGGCGGATCAACTCGGTTCCTCCGAGCATATTGCTCCACTGGTCGTCACCGCCAAACTGCATATTACAGCCGTATTTCCGGAACAATGCGTAGAAGTCGTAACTCTGCATGATCATGTAGTTAAATTCCAAAAAT
>DJNB01000218.1:0-271 GCA_002435545.1 Lachnoclostridium sp. UBA6475 | reverse complement strand
TTCTCTGCTTGTAGCACTCGGCTGCCAGCATACGGTTGACTGAAAAATGAGGTCCGATGTCACGCAGCACTTCCATGTAGTTCAGATCCAACAGCCAGTCTGCATTGTTTACTACCATTGCCTTTCCATCGGAAAAGTCGATGAAACGGCTCATCTGTTTTTTGAAGCAGTCCACGTTGTGCTGGATCGTTTCATTGGTCATCATCTGGCGCATATCGGTTCTTCCCGAAGGATCGCCGATCATCGCTGTACCGCCGCCGATCAATGCAAT
>DJNB01000065.1:12144-13835 GCA_002435545.1 Lachnoclostridium sp. UBA6475 | reverse complement strand
TGTTCCAGGCTCTTTTCGGATTTCATCAATAGTGCCTGTGCGTGCGTAACGTTATTAAAATATCCTACATTGATTTGGTCTGCCTTTTTATTTTCCCTTCCGCAGGCAGTAGCAGCCACAATAAAAACAGCCAGAATCCCTCCTAATAAAAATCGCGTTTTTCGTTTCATGATCCATATCCCCCTTGTTTTTTTACCATTGTACGATATCTTTTTAAAAAATATAATAGGCAGATTTGAAAACGTTTTCTATTGATTTTTACTCGATTTTATCGTAATATACATATAATAGAAATTAATTGCAGAATAAAAATTTTCATTTTTTGAAATCGTTTTCATATTTATTTATGATTGAAAAAGAAAGGTTGATTATCATGTCGATTAAAAAAATTGCGGAACTTGCAGGTACTTCTCCGGCTACCGTCTCCAGAGTGTTGTCCGACCCCGGCCACCATTGTCAGACGCCCGGTCTTTCAGAAACCATATGGCGTATTGCAAAGGAATTACATTATCTTCCCAATACGGCAGCGCAGGAACTGCGGAAAGGAAGCACTTCCGGCTCCGCTCCTTTTTCAGTAGATATCTTTCTCACGCGGTTTGACTCCCTTGATAAAGATCCTTTTTTTCATGAATTATATGTGTACATTCAGGATGAACTTCAAAAAAACGGTTGTCTTTTGGGGGAAATGCTCAGCGCGGTGGATATTCTTCACATGAACAACGCCCCTTCACCAAGCATGATTCCATATCGTGCACCGGAATTGGTTAAAACGGAAAAACGCTCCGATACCCCGGCTTACATTTCCCGTAAATCAAACACAGGGCTGATTATCTTAGGAAAATGTCCGCCGGAATTAATTTCATTTGTAAAAAAGCGCTACTCGTATATCGCCGGGATCGACCGCAATCCAACAAACTATGAATACGATGAAGTGATCTGCAGCGGCGAAGCTGCCGCCAAAACGGCCGTTGAATACTTAATTTCACTGGGACATAAAAAAATCGCCTATATTGGCGACTGTTCGTATGAATCCCGCTACATCGGTTACTATCAGGCACTACTGAACCACCAGATTCCGCTCGACTATCACTTTGTATATCCAAGCACGCAGACCGAATCCGAAGGGTTACAGATAATGCACCGTATTTTAACTTCGGACAGCCGCCCAACCGCCGTTTTCTGTGCGAACGACTGCACCGCGGTCGGTGTATTAAAAGCCTTAAAAATGTCCAAAAAGCGGGGATACCACCCTTCTGTCATATCCATTGATAACATCCGGGAATCGGAGCACACATCCCCATTACTGACGACCATTGATATTCCCAAGCAGCAAATGGCACACCTCGCCCTGATGCTGTTATTAGACCAGAAAAAAGGGGAACACAAAGAATGTGTCCGCATAGAACTTCCGAGTCGTCTCATTGAGCGCGACAGCTGTTCGTATCCTCCTTATTAATCCCGCTTTTTGACTCATGCCGGCACTATGTCTATTTTTACTCAACCGGAATCGCAATCTTCACTTCAAATTTTCCCCCACCTGCTTCTACGTTCATCATGCCGTCGTATTTTTCCACAACCTTTTCCACCGACCAGATTCCCACACCGTCGCCGGCATGTTTGGACGACTGAAACCGTCTTCCCCGCTTCTTAATCTCGCCTTCGTAATAATTGACAGCAGAAATCAGATACAC
>DJNB01000065.1:10662-12108 GCA_002435545.1 Lachnoclostridium sp. UBA6475 | reverse complement strand
GCCTGTTTGCCATAAAACTCTATTTTCCGCTTTTCGCGGGCAAGTGTCCGGGAGGCATCGATCGCATTTTCCAATAGATTTCCGATAATAATGCAAAATTCCACTTCCGGAACCGGCAGTTGTTCGTCGGCAGAGACACGGATCACAGTCTCAATCTCATTCTGTCCGGCATTATCCTCATAATATTGTAACAGCGCATTGATCACCGTATTTTCGCAGAACAAAGTCCCCCGGCTGCGTCCCTTTTTATGATATTCACTGAGGTTTGCCACATATTCCGATACTTCTTCCGCCTTTCCCTCTTTGGCGAGCGTATCAATGGCATGAAGGTGATGACGGAAATCGTGGCGGATCCGTCGATTGTATTCTACCGTCTCATTCACTTTTTCCATATGGAGAACCTGTATTTTCATCTGTTTTTCCATTTCGTCATACTGCTTTTGCAGCAATTCCGCCTGCTTCGCATTTTGGAGAAGCCGTCTCCACAACACAAACCCACTGGCAAAGATCATAACGATCGTCGCCCATTCGGCAAACCATCCGCCGTAAATCGGTTCAAATTTCGGATACAGACGATCCCACATGTAACTACAAGCGTAGAACAGCGAACCTGTCAGCAATGGGACGCCTTCTGTCTGCTGCCGGTAAACCGAAAGCACGGATCGTCCTACAAGATAAAACGCAATGATGATCTTATACCAGAACACCACAAAGGAAAAACCTACTTCCATGCGCAGAGTAAGCCGGGAAGAAAAATTTCCATACATAGATACGATCACACACATGACGGCTGCCAGCACTGCTACGCCGTGACCGACCCCTTTTTCCATAATACGCCGGGTCCGTGTCAGACGATTATGTAAAAGAACGATCAAAAATGTTATCACGTAACCCGACATCAATTCGATCGTGTACCACGGATGCACCCGGCACTGCCAGAGATAGTGCACGAGCGGATATCCCATAAACAGGACACCGCAAAAGGCAATTCCGGTAAAAATCATGACATTTTTTCTCTGCTCCTGCTCCTTAAGAGAACTCCGGAATTTCGCACAATAATACAGCGTAAACAAAATATTGAACACACACAGCACAGCGATCGTCGTATAAAAGATGATGCGGCGGTAGACGCGGTGCAGCACCACACTTTCCCTGCCTAATGCGGGGGGATACGTCATTCCGCTGTAATAATGCGATTCATCCCGCGTTTCCAAAACGAGCGTACAGTCTCCTGCCGCCTCAAAAGAATAGATCTTTGTCTGAATCCCTTCCCGGTAATTTTTGTCAATTCCACCTTCGCCGGGATCCCCGCATTGACCGACAAGTTCTTCATTTACATAAAACCGGTATGCCGAATATATCTCCGGAATTTCGACCGCATAACGTGTCTTTTCGGAGGCAAGTTTCAGATGAAGCACATACGTCCCGCATCCGTGCGCTTTCCGA
>DJNB01000065.1:6244-10632 GCA_002435545.1 Lachnoclostridium sp. UBA6475 | reverse complement strand
GCGCTTTCCGATACGGATTGTGGTTTGAATAATTGTTCACTTCTCCGATCGTCACATATTCCATATAGGCACCCTTCGTGTCGCCATTTTTCAAGTCTTCCGGGGTCAGAAGCACACCATAATAAAATTCCCAGTCGTTATAAAGATACTGGATTCCGTCACGGGGATCGTTTTTGTATTTGTTGTCATTCCAGTATAAAAAGGTAAAAAAAGCGCAGGAAAAAAGTATCACAGCACAAAATGTTATTTGTAATACTTTTCCCTGCCGCATAATGTCCTCCAGTCTCTCTAACTCTTATCTGCGTTTCCGGTACCGCCATACTCCGACGATCGTACCACCCATGATCACCGCCACGACAGCCGCCAGAGCAGTATAAAATGTCCAATGATACATCTTTCTTCCCTGCGAAAGTGCCGGGCCGCTCTGCTCTGCTGTCTGAATCTCATACGTTCCCGGTTCATTCACTTCAAATTCAGCAACTCCCTGATCTTGACGATACTCTGCTTTCGCTACCGTATCGCCGCGTTTATTTTTGACGTTTAAAACTGCCGCCTCTCCCATATCCGGGTATGGGACGCGGACCTTCGTTCCCTGCAGGTTTTTGATCACCGTGCCATCCATCTTTGCCGCCTGAATGGATACTTTTCCGGTTTTTGTACGCCTTACATGAAGATTAACTTTGACATCCTTCTCGGAAAGATTTAGATTTTCGGAAGGCACTGACACCGTCACTCCATGATCCGTAACCGTATATTCGCCCGTTGCCGGAGATATTTTTACCGTATCCTGTGTTTCTTTTCCTTCCGCCTTTACCTGCTCTGCATTTTCCGGCATTTGTCCTTCCAGACGCGGCTTTTCTTCCTCTACATCTCCGCCATCGCGGTTTCCTTCGTAAGTTTTGAAATCTACCGCATCGTTTTCTTTCTTCAACCGGAAATACTGCAATTTATCCTCACCGGCAGTCACATACATATAATAATACTTGTCTTGCTGCAAATTCTCATTTTTGAGATAAAGGAGCGGAAATTCTTCCAGATCATCCAGCCAGTATTTATCTGCCGGATACTCCCGGAATTCGGTCTTTTCAAGTTCATTCTCCGTCAATTCCCGCGCGGATTCCATATAATAAACTTTGATTTCTTTGTCCCTTTCTCCGATCCAGGAAAATGCCGTGTAACCGGATATCATTTCTCCTATTTTATACACCGCGCAGGGATCTTCGGTCACGTAAACCTGTATTTCCACCGTTTGGTTTTCTTCTGACAGGAAAAATGTTTCCTGCTCTTCCTCATTGATCTGTAATTTCACTTTGACCGGATAAACCCCGGCTTTTGTCAGATCGACCACCGAAAGATCAATGTCTTCCACTTCGAGGCAGATACCGTCGTACAGATCCACTTCCCCGCTCAATCCATAGGCTGCCTCAAATACATCTTTAATCTGCTGCTGCAGTTTCGCCGCCGCTGCCGCACTTTCGTCCTGTGACTGAACCGGCAGAAGCCAGTTTCTTTTATATATCATTTCCTCCGGAAAACGATCAATTTCGACACTTTCTTCATAAGCCGAACGCAGTTCAAATTTCATCGTAAAAGAAGATTCGCATTCCTCTGAAAATGTCAGGCCTTCCAATGCTGTAAACCGCAGCTGTACTTCCTGCACTTCCGTGGACCGGGTATCAAAATCGCTCAGGTCAAATTCCACAAAAAGAGGAACCTCCGTATATGTGATACCATCCTCTACCACTTTGCAGGTAAAATAACCGTCACACAACGCTTCCAGATATTCTTTTATCTCATTTTTATCACAATTTACTTCAAATGATGTCTCTGTATGATTTTTCAGATAAGAAACTGCCCATTGATTTTCGATTTCTATAATTGTGCCATTTTGAAATGCATGGTTTTCTTTATAGGAAATTTCTTCCAACTCTTCCGCCCTGCCGGGGATTCCCGGAACAAGACAGATCACAAATATCATTCCCAGAAGCCAAAGCCTGATTCCTTTTTTCATACAACCATTTTTCATTCCTGCAAATGCATCCTTTCTGTCATAAACGAAAGATATTCCTGCTTGATCTTTGACTTATTACGCAAATGAAGCGGAACTCTTTCTCCATTCTTCAAACGAAACATTTCCGATTCTACTTTTTCAATTGCTTCCATATTTACCAAAACACCCCGCCGGCACATCAAAAAGCGCCTGTCTTTCAGTAAGATGTCTGAAATTTCCGAAAAAGTAGATGAGGTCAAAAACACGTAGTCCTTTGTATGTATCGCTGTCTTTCTCTTTATCGTATCCAGAAAGTAAATGTTATGGTATTCCAGCTGGATCTCTGCCCGTTCGCTGACAAAATCCAGCACCGGCTCTTCAAAGCCCTTTTGCTGCTGATATTTGTCCATCGCCTGGATGAACTCCTCCTCAGAATACGGTTTTAACAGATAATACAGCGCATGTACTGCATAACTTGCCACACCAAATTCATCCGATGTTGACTGAAACACAATCGATACGTTGGGATCCTTTTGATAGATTTCTCTCGCTGTCTCCATCCCATCTTTCTGTTTCATGTAAATATCTAAAAATATAAGATCATAATCATCCTTGACAAATTGGTCCAAAAATTCCTCTCCCGATGAGAACTCGACAATTTCGTAGGGAACGTTCCGGGTGGAAAAATATTTTTTTATATATGAGACCATGCATATTCTGTCGCGGTGCATATCATCTACTATCGCAATTTTCAACCATGATCACCTCTAACATAAATATATCTCTATTATACAATACAGAGGTCTGAAAAGTCAATAAATTGCACGATATTTATGCTATTTATGCTGATATCACGACATTTGCGTTGTCAGTATCTGATAAATCGATTTTTGAAGGCGAACCGGCACCGGAATACTGATATCCTCCTGAAGGGAAACCTCTGTCTTCGTAAACATTTTAATATGAATCGTATTGACGACATAACTTTTTCCTACCATGATAAAGTTGTCACGATGCCGCAATTGTTCATACAGCGTAGACAGACTGACATAACTGCGGTAGTTTTTCCCGTAATCGGTATGGATAATGGAATAATGATTGTCCGACTCAATATAAGATATTTTTGACAACGGCATCTGAATGCACTGTCTCTTTACAAAAAATTCCAGGCATTCCACTTCCAATGCGTAACGATAGTGCAGCCGCTTCATAACATGCTTGATCTGTTCAGACAAGTTCTTTCCATACCATATGTATCCCTCGGCGCAGACCGTGTACCCATCGTAGGCATAAGCGATGGATTCGGACACCAGCACCAAACTGATATCCAGATTTTTTTCAAATATTTTATGTGCAAGATTCAAGCCTGACTGCTTCCGGTCAAAAGAATCCGGATTAATAAGCAGCACCGCCGGCTGTTTTTTTTGATGCTTCAACGCATGATCCACCTCATCCGGCGCCCTGAAAGTATTAATCTGGCTTTTCACGCCAATATTCTCCAGATATTCCTCTACACATTTTCTCAATGTTTTACTTCTTTCTTGATCCTGTTCCAATATCCATACTTTCATTGTTTATCATCCCCTTCTCTATTATTATAAAATATTTTCTGTGACAATGGTATGTCGTTTCAAGCAGGAAAGGTGCTTTTCGTGCAATTTTTACGCGATTTACACCAACAGTTTCGCTGATACTTATACATTTTCGTAAAAACTCTTGCAATTTTCTTTTTTGTCAGATATAATGATAGGTAAATTAAACAAACATAAAGGAGAAATAAAATTATGAAAAAGAAATTATTAACACTTGGTTTAGTTGCCTTGATGTCATTTACTTTGGTTGGATGTGGAGACAAAAAAGAAGCTGCTACCACAACAACTACAGCTACACAGGCTCCAAAAGCTACTGAAGCTCCAGCTGCTACAGAAGCTGCAGACACAAGCAATGACACTGCTAACGATTCTTCAGATGACAGCAGTTCTTCAGGACAGGTTACTTCCATGAAAGATCTGGAAGGCATCCTTACAACCGGATATGCCGGAACTCCTGAAGATGATGATGATTCCGCAATCCTTCTTGCTATGAATGATGAGGGAACATTCTCTGTATTGGTAGTTGTTGATGCAAAATCTAACGAAAATGCAAGTTTTGTCGGTGAGTCTACAGACAATGGCGACGGTACTATGACAATCAACGATGAGTCCTCACAGTTGGCTATCACATTTGGTGTAGAAGACAATGGTGACGGTACATTCACACTTGATTACGGCGATCTTGGAAAAGCTGTTGTAGCTAATTGTGAAGTATCTGAAGTTTTGGACATGATGGATACAGTTGATCAGAATACATCTTCTGTAAACTAATCCTTTTTTCAAAAATAATCAAACAGACAGCCTTA
>DJNB01000065.1:3013-6212 GCA_002435545.1 Lachnoclostridium sp. UBA6475 | reverse complement strand
TAAGGCTGTCTGTTTGATTATTATCAAAACTCTATGATACTCCAAACTCTACTCCCCCCAAGTAAAGTTTAGAGCCAAGTTTAGATCCTTATTATGGAAAATTGCGACACAATCATGACCACCGGCTAAGCCGGTGGTTTATTTATTGCGATACAAAAAGGAAGTATTGAAAATTTCTATTTTCAATACTTCCTCTACTTTTAGACATAGTAAATGATTATTCTATTTCGCATAATCAACAACTCTGGATTCTCGGATCACATTAACTTTAATCTGTCCCGGATACTGAAGCTCTGCTTCAATCTGTTTTGAAATATCACGAGCCAGCAATACCATTTCATCATCATTAACCTGATCAGGAACCACGATTACTCGAACTTCTCTACCTGCCTGAATGGCAAAAGATTTGTCTACACCTTTGAAGTTGTTTGAGATATCCTCTAATTGTTTCAATCTGTTTGTGTACGTTTCTAACGTCTCTCTTCTCGCTCCCGGACGTGCTGCCGAGATCGCATCTGCTGCCTGTACGATACAAGCAATCATGCTCTCCGGTTCTACATCGCCGTGGTGAGCTTCTACTGCATTGATGACCAGTGCAGATTCCTTGTACTTGCGGCACAATTCCACACCAAGTTGGATATGAGAACCTTCCATATCATGGTCAACAGATTTTCCAATATCATGAAGCAGTCCGGCACGTTTTGCCATACGGACATCTGCTCCCATCTCTCCGGCCAGCAATCCGGATAGATGTGCCACTTCAATGGAATGCTTCAAAGCATTCTGACCATAACTTGTACGGAATCTCATTTTTCCCAAAAGGCGAATCAACTCAGGATGGATACCATGTACACCAACCTCTAATGCCGCTGCTTCTCCTTCTTCACGAATCATCGTTTCAACTTCTTTTTTTGCTTTTTCAACCATTTCTTCGATTCTGGCTGGATGAATTCTACCATCCACAATCAATTTTTCCAAAGCTATTCTGGCTATTTCTCGGCGAATTGGATCAAATCCGGATAAAATAACTGCTTCCGGTGTGTCATCAATGATAAGATCAATACCTGTCAGGTTTTCTAACGTACGAATATTTCTACCTTCTCGTCCGATAATTCTACCTTTCATCTCATCACTTGGCAATGGCACTACAGAAATCGTAGCTTCTGAAACATGATCTGCTGCACATTTCTGAATGGCATTGATGATGTATTCTTTTGCTTTCTTATCTGCATCATCTTTTGCCTGACGCTCCAATTCTTTTACTAAAACTGCAGTTTCATGTTTAACATCTTCTTCCACAGTTCTCAATAAATAATCTTTCGCCTGTTCGGAGGTGAGTCCGGAAATCTTTTCCAGTTCACGCAAATGGCTTTCACGAAGCTCTTCCACTTTTTGTTTTTCTTTTTCAAAGTCGGCTTCCTTTGCGTTAAGTTTGGATTCCCGTTTCTCGAGTGCTTCTAATTTCTTGTCCAAAGTTTCCTCTTTACCCAGCACACGTTTCTCATAGCGCTGAATCTCCGCTCTTCTTTCTTTGGTCTCTCTCTCAAGATCATTTTTCGCCTTAAGATTCTCCTCTTTGGCTTCCAAAAGAGCTTCTCGTTTCTTGGTTTCAGCCGTCTTCAACGCATCGTCAATAATCTCTCTTGCTTTTTCTTCTGCACTTCCAACTTTTGCCTCACCCACTTTAATACGATAAGAAATCGCGCTTTTCCACGCAATCAAAGCGGAAATAGCAATTACTGCAAGAATTACGATGATTGAGCCAACCACAAAACCGATCGTCAACTGTGGCACAAGAGCACCTCCTTTATTTAGTTATCATTGCACATAAATACAACACTTAAATTTTACACTTTTTACACTCAAATGTCAAGTTTAGAAAACACTTTCTTTATTTGAGAAATTTCATATCCCTTCCGTCCTAAATAAGCAAAAATCTTATCTCTTTCCTTTCGATCAATTTCCGAAAACTTTCGTCCTTTCAACCGCTTTAATGTCAATGATTCTATGGCTTCCTGCTCATCGATTCCCCCTTGTTCAAAGACAGCTTCCTCTATCAATTCCTTATCAATACCTTTTTGCTGTAATTTAAAACAGATCTCTTTTTTGCTTCTTTTCCCTGTCTGAAACATCAAGTAATTTTCTACATACCGCCGGTCATTAATATATCCAAATGACAGCACATACTCCATCGCCTGTGAAGAAGCACTTTCCGAAAATCCGGCGCGGTACAGCCGGTCTTCCAGTTCCTTTTTGGTACGATCTTTGTAGGCAATCCATTCCATTGCTTTTTTCGCAGCACGTTTTCCCTCTTCATCTGCAAACGGATATCCTGCGTCCTTATTTTCCATTTTTTCCTCCTGACCACGCAATGCTATTTACAATGATAGAAATCGACGCTATATCCAGCTTGTGAGATATAACGCCGACCTTCTTTTCCTCTCATGACAAATCTTCTTTATTTGTCAGATTCTTTCTTATCTTTTGCTGTTTTCTTTGCCTCAGCCGGGGGT
The DNA here is from genome assembly GCA_002435545.1 of Lachnoclostridium sp. UBA6475. Taxonomy (GTDB): domain Bacteria; phylum Bacillota; class Clostridia; order Lachnospirales; family Lachnospiraceae; genus Eubacterium_F. The sequence continues at coordinate 3,699 of DJNB01000065.1, read as the reverse complement.
TCTTCATTTTCCTTCTCATCCTCGGCATCCGGATTTAAGTATTTATTACGCACAAGAAGTTCCACTTCATCAAATACCGCCGGATTGTCTGCCAGATATTTTTTCGCATTTTCGCGTCCCTGGCCAATCTTCTCTCCCTTATAGGAATACCAGGCACCACTTTTTACAATAATATCTTCTTTGGCTGCCAGATCCAGAACATCTCCTTCGCGGGAAATTCCTTTTCCGAACATGATATCAAACTCTGCCTCTTTAAAAGGCGGCGCTACTTTATTTTTTACAACTTTCACACGTACATGGTTACCGATCATCTCACCGGCCTGCTTCAATGTCTCCACACGACGTACATCCAGACGTACGGAAGAATAAAATTTTAATGCCCGACCACCCGTTGTAGTTTCCGGATTTCCAAACATAACTCCAATTTTTTCACGAAGCTGGTTGATAAAGATAACCACACAATTTGTCTTATTGATCACACCCGTCAGTTTACGAAGCGCCTGACTCATCAATCGTGCCTGCACACCAACATGACTATCTCCCATATCACCATCAATCTCCGCTTTTGGTACGAGAGCTGCCACTGAGTCTACAATTACAATGTCCAATGCACCGGAACGCACCATCGTCTCAAGGATCTCCAATGCCTGCTCTCCACAGTCCGGCTGGGAAATATAAAGTTCATC
>DJNB01000065.1:2343-2953 GCA_002435545.1 Lachnoclostridium sp. UBA6475 | reverse complement strand
TTTTTGCATATACCGGATCCAATGCATGCTCCGCATCAATGAATCCCGCAATTCCTCCACGCTTTTGTGCTTCTGCCACCATATGAAGTGCAACCGTGGTTTTACCACTGGATTCCGGCCCATACACTTCGATAATACGGCCACGCGGAACTCCCCCTACTCCTAACGCAATGTCCAGACTCAGTGCCCCGGAAGGGATTGCCTCGACATTCATCGTCGCAGCCGTATCTCCCAGTTTCATCACGGAACCTTTTCCGAACTCCTTTTCTATATGTGCAATTGCTGCCTCTAATGCTTTTAATTTATTTTGATCTTTTTCTGCCATCATGAACCTCCAATTTTATATATGCAAACAACTTTTCGGAACGTTTGTTCTGTTTAAAATTATACTACTACAATTTCATACACTTGTCAATCACTTTTTGGGAAATTAAACGAATTGATTTTTTAGAACACAAAAAAGCACAATACAAGTGTATCATGCCTTTGCACTTTTGTAAAGAAGATAATTTCTTATCCGCCTTGTTTTTTGGTGGCGTGTGGGTAAGGGTGCTCTTAGGGCGGCTGCGTTCTCTGGGGGCGGTTGCGTTCCCTTGGAGGTGGCTCCGCA
>DJNB01000065.1:2086-2282 GCA_002435545.1 Lachnoclostridium sp. UBA6475 | reverse complement strand
TTTCTGGCGTGTACCTGCTCGCTCTTGGGGTGACTCCGCACACGTCAAGTCTTGCTTTTTTCTTTTTGGCGTGTGCCTGCTCTCTCTGGGGGCGGCTCCGCACACGCCAGATCTTGCTTTTTTCTTTTTGGCGTGTGCCTGCTCTCTCTTGGGGGCGGCTCCGCACACGCCAAATCTTGCTTTTTTCTTTCTGGCG
>DJNB01000065.1:0-2013 GCA_002435545.1 Lachnoclostridium sp. UBA6475 | reverse complement strand
TTTTTTCTTTCTGGCGTGTACCCGCTCTCTCTTGGAGGCGGCTCCGCACACGCCAATTCTTGCTTTTTTCTTTTTGGCGTGTGCCTGCTCTCTCTGGGGGCGGCTCCGCACACGTCAATTCTTGCTTTTTTCTTTCTGGCGTGTGCCTGCTCTCTCTGGGGGCGGCTCCGCACACGTCAATTCTTGCTTTTTTCTTTTTGGCGTGTACCTGCGTTCCCTTGGGGTGGCTACGCACACGTCAAGTCTTGCTTTTTTCTTTTTGGCGTGTGCCTGCGTTCCCTTGAGGGCGGCTCCGCACACGCCAATTCTTGCTTTTTTCTTTTTGGCGTGTACCTGCGTTCCCTTGGGGGCGGCTCCGCACACGTCAATTCTTGCTTTTTTCTTTTTGGCGTGTACCTGCTCTCTCTAGGGGTGGCTCCGCACACGTCAATTCTTGCTTTTCCCTTTTTGGCGTGTGCCTGCTCTCTCTTGGGGGTGGCTCCGCACACGTCAATTCTTGCTTTTTTCTTTTTGACGTGTGCCTGCTCTCTCTTGGGGCAGCTCCGCACACGCTAATTCTTGCTTTTTTCTTTTTGGCGTGTACCTGCTCTCTCTGGGGGGCGGCTCCGCACACGTCAATTCTTGCTTTTCCCTTTTTGACGTGTGCCTTTTCTCTCTTGGGGCGGCTCCGCACACGCCAATTCTTGCTTTTTTCTTTTTAGCGTGTATTTGCCCACTTTGACTTCGTCAGCAAGCCACACGGTAGCGCCCCCTCGCTTCGCTCGGCGGCAGATCGCCGGGTGCATCCTAAATATGTGCGTCGCACATATGCACCCTCCTCTAACACGGCGTGCAGCAATTACAGAGCAAATTTAACAGGCACATATCCATGCACCAGTTATCGGAACGCACATCCGGCATTCCATATCCCATGCCCCGCCGCACATACCAGTTGCTGCCACCCTGCATACGCTGCTTCATCTGTTTGTACTCCATGTTGTTCGGTTCCATCGCAATCGCACGGTCGATATGCTCCATCGCTGTTGCCTGATTGCCAGCACCTAAGTTTGCAACCGCACTTAGATAATACCATCTGCCTGTCCGGTCGTCTATATCCTCCAGCGTGCGAAGTGCCTCTGTAAACATCCGGTTCATGATGAAATTCTGCGCCGCAGCAAGATGGGACTCATCCTGACTCATGCCACCGCCTTCATTTCTGGCACGACGGAATGCATCCGAACCGAATCCGCCAAATCCATCAAACCCTCCATAGCTGCTGCCACCATACGAGAAACCTGTGTTTCCGTCCATGATACTCTTATATGCCGCCTGCACTTCCTTGAACTTTTCTTCTGCCTGTGCTGCGTTTGGATTGTTGATATTGGCATCCGGGTGATATTTCCGGCTTAGATTTCGATATGCTTTTTTCACTTCTTCTTCCGAAGCGCCATGTGGAAGCCCTAGAACCTCATAAGGATCTTTCATACTAATTCCTTTCTTTCTCCCATTGTTTACCGTTTTCTGTGTCATTTTGTTTCGTCATAAACCTTACCCAGATTCCAGAATAGATGATATTTCTAAGGATGGCTGTCTCTTCGACAATTGGCAGGCACTCATAGATTTTCGCCATATCGGTGGCGATCATCATCAGTATTTCCTTCACGTAACTGTCAAACCGCTCTTTCGACAGCTCACGGTATAACTCCTTCAATGGATTGAACCGGTTCTTCTCAATATCCTCCTGCACATCATCGTATGCGTCGAGAATATAGATAAATTTGCCAAGCTGGTAACCGAGTCTCCGCAGCTCCTCTGACCAGTCAATCCCACGTGTCGACTTATATGCAAGAATCTCTGCCATGATATCACCAAAGGTTCCGGCAAGCAAATCCAGGTTTGTGACATCTTTTCGCTCACAGGCGGATAATGTCCGCAGAGACTCCCGGATCTTTGCCAGCTTCTCCGGATAGACCTGCCCGATCTTGCGCACACGCTTCCGTATAAAACTGCTGTAACAAAGTCTGGTAAATTTCC
>DJNB01000079.1:8600-10589 GCA_002435545.1 Lachnoclostridium sp. UBA6475 | reverse complement strand
TCCTTATCTGAAACTGTAGACCTGCACTGCTATGCTAACTACCTCAATTGCAAGCCCTAAAATTATAAGAATACTTCCATATATTTTTTTGTTTTTCTTCTTAATCAGCAATGCCCCAATAATCGAAATAAAAATTGGCACTATATACCGCAAACAGAATAGAAAAACCATCATAACCAGCATTATAAATGAAAAAAACATTTCTTCCATTATCTTATTTCACCTCTCACTTGTCTAGAGCACATTCCAAATCACATTATATACACTCACTCTTTTTCCTTTCCAACTAACATTTTCCTTTTATATCTATAATACACGACACACTTTTCTCCTGTCAACATCAATGTTCTGAACGTCGCGTTTTTGCCATTTTTTTGTTCTGAACGTTAACTTTTACATTTACCTTTCCAAGTTTCCACACTTTCTGTCATGTCTAATACCTATAATGTATCTCTTGTCATGCCTGCGAGGTATATATTTTCATTTTATGTATCAATTGGTACATTTTTATTGACTTTTCAATACAATTGTGCTATTATCTTATTGAGGTGATATGAATGACTCAACACTACAATCAAAATCACTCCCGAAAAGAAATTGAAACCGTTTTGAACGAAATAAAAAACTGTGTTTCATCTGGTAAATACATTATCTCCCAAAATGATAAACGTCAAGAGAATATTGATTTTATAAATGAATATAATATTCGTACTGAAAAACAAAAATCCATACTAATGCAGATAAATGTGGAGGATTTTTGTTATACTCTACAAAACACTAAATTAGAATATGAATATGAAGTTTTATATGTTTTTGTTCCACAAGTTAAACTATATAATTCAGATGGTGATACGGAAACCGTTGACATTTATACGAAATTCAATATAATTGATATTCCAAATGGGCGCAGAACCATTGTAATATCGTTTCATAAGCGAAACAAACCTATTACATATTTATTTCGATAATTTAAAAGGAGGATTTAAAATGGCTGAGAATCTTGTATTTTGCGAAAACTGCAGAAATGATGTTTCCTATACGATTTCACCGGTCGCACTGACTGGTACTATTAAAGGAATCCAATATCAATATAAGGGAAAAGAAGCACATTGTATAAACTGTAATGCTCCGGTATATGTTCCGGAGATAAACGACGACAACCTTAAAGCCCTTTATGAACAATACCGTATAAAAAATGATATCATCCCTCTTGAGCACATTGTAGCCATTCCTAAAAAATATGCGATTGGAAAACGCCCTCTTTCCCTGCTTTTAGGCTGGGGCGAACAAACATTTTCCCGCTATTATGACGGAGATATTCCTACCAGACAATATTCCGACGAATTAACAAAAATTTACAATAGTCCTGAATACTATTCGATGCTGTTAGAAAAAGGAAAGGGAAATCTGAAATCCATTTCCACCTATGAAAAAAGCAAAAAAGCAGTGGATGCATTACTCCATTTAACAATGGATTCATCCGCTAATAATTCAAAAATCATTTATGCAATAAAATATATACTGAACCAATGTGAAGATATCACCCCACTGGCTCTCCAAAAAGCCTTATACTACATTCAGGGTTTTTATAGTGCATTTTACGGTGCTTTTCTATTTTCCGAAGATTGTGAAGCCTGGGTTCACGGCCCCGTTTACAAAGATATCTACTTTAAATACCGCGATTATCATTTTGATCCTATCGCTCCTTGTGAAACATTTGACAGCAGTCTGCTGAATCCACAAGAGCGCGCCATATTGGACAGCGTTATCAAAAACCTTTGCTGCTATAGCGGAAAAGTTTTAGAAGAATTCACTCACAATGAAGCTCCTTGGATATCTGCGCGAGAAAATATACCTTCTTCCTCCCGCTCAAATTGCATTATTACACAGCAATCGATTCATGATTACTTTTGCGCGGTAAAAGAAAAATACAATATGGTTTCGCCATCCGATATCCGCGCCTATGCACAGGAAATGTTCCTCCGCCTG
>DJNB01000079.1:0-8553 GCA_002435545.1 Lachnoclostridium sp. UBA6475 | reverse complement strand
GCCGCCACAATTACGCTGGCGGGGAATTCATTTCTACTCTTTATAGTCTTTCCATTGTGCATCCGTCAGGTGACAATACAGATTGTCGTCACCTTTTTCCCGATACGTATGAAAGGTTCCCTCAACTTGAATCTCTGCATCCTCTTTGGGATATTTCTTATTTCCGCACACAAATTCAATTCCCTGGGAACAACATGCCAAGGCATCTTTCACAAGACAATAATAATATTTCTTATTTGTCTTTTTATCCTTATAGGTATAAAATACACCTTTTAACCGAATTGTCTTTTCTTCAAAATGATCCGGTTCTGACATCATCTGATAGACGGTAGCATAAACCATATCTTTATTCATCGTGGTAAGATCGTACTGTTCTTCCACCGTTTCCGTCTGCTGTGTCTCCGTTTCCGCCATCACAGTTTCTTGTGATTTCATATCTTTGGATTGATTTGTAACAGATGCCGAAGGAACCATACTCGTTTGTTTTCCGCATCCAGTCAGCAAAAGCAGAATAATACACGAAAACACTGCTGTTATTTTTCTGTTCATTTCATTCACCTTCTTTTTATTTTAGCTGCACAGCATGACATCGCAAATGCAGTCATATCAATCGCCACAATCGTTGAGCCTACCGGAGTTCCGGCAAGTATGGAAAGAATGATTCCTACAAAAGCACAACACACAGACAAAATCACAGAACAAATGGTAACTCCCAAAAAGGTATTCCACAGACGCATTGCGGATAATGCCGGAAAAATCACTAATGCCGAGATCAAAAGCGACCCTACCAGGTTCATCGCAAGTACAATGATAACCGCCGTAATAACCGCAATCAGCAAATTATATAATTCCGTACGAATTCCTGTTGCCTTCGCAAAATTTTCATCGAATGTGACGCAGAAAATTTTGTTATAAAACAGACAAAACAAAATTGTCACAACAATCGAAAGCAGAATACAAAGGAAAACCTGTCCTTTTGTCAGTGTCAAAATAGATGTCGAGCCAAACAGCGTACTGCAAACATCACCGGACAAATTAGGTCCTGTAGCAAAAAGATTCATTAAAAGGTAACCGACTGCCAACGCACTTACCGAAATCATTGCAATTGCTGCGTCTCCTTTGATTTTTGTTTTTTGACCAGTCCGCAGAAGCAGGACAGCCGCCAAAATGGTGACCGGCATAATAAATAGCATATTATTCGTAATCTTCATAACAGAGGCGACTGCCATTGCACCAAACGCCACATGAGACAATCCATCGCCGATAAAAGAAAAGCGCTTTAATACCAGTGTCACTCCCAAAAGGGAGGAGCATAGTGCAATTAGCACACCTACGATCAACGCATACCATACAAATGGATACTGAAAATACAGATTCATTTTTTCAAATATATTCATGTTCCATCCCTCCCTTCTGTAAAAAAGTTTCTTTTGTTCCATAAAAAAAATTCTTTCCCAGATACAACACATGTGTCGCATCCGTCAATGCAGCCGGTATGTCATGAGAAATCATAAGTACCGTGATATGCTCATTTTGATTGATTGATCGAATCAGATGATACATCTCCGTAGTGGTGTCACGGTCTAACCCCGCAATCGGTTCATCAAGGAGCAGCATTTTTCTTGTGGCACACATTGCTCTGGCAAGCAGCACTCTCTGCTGCTGTCCACCGGAAAGTTCACGATAACACTTCTTCTGCATTGACAAAAGATGTAATTTTTCCATAACATCCCGTGCACGCTGTTTTTGCTCTCTGCTATAAAACGGATGCCAGCTGCAACGGTTCTGACATCCCGAAAGAACAATCTCCCGGACGGAAGCCGGAAAATCTTTTTGAACCTGCGTCTGCTGAGGCAGGTACCCAATCTCCGCTTTTTTCCAATGCTTCTCCCATTGAACAACTCCATTTAATGGTTTTTGAAGGTCAAGAATTGTCCGCATCAGCGTTGTTTTCCCAGCACCATTTTCACCTATTATGCATAAATAATCTCCCTGTTCTACAGAAAAATTGATATTTTCATAAACGACCTTTCCCTCATAACCGACAGAAAGATTCTGACATATCATCTGACTCATAACCTCCTCCGATCTACTGTAATACTTTTTGCAAAACTCCGAGATTTTCTTCCATCGCCCCCAGATAAGTCTCTCCATTCTTAATATCTTCTGAAGTTGTCGACTGCATAGAATCCATACTTAAAATCTTCTGGGACTTTGATTTTGTGTTTTTCACAATAGCATTTGCAATCTTTTGATCTGATTTTTCAATTGTCAATACCGTATTTAACCCCAGTTCATCCACCTTGCCTGCTAAAAACGTTATTGTTTTAAAACTTGCCTGTGTCTCAGCCGAGCACCCTACAAATGCAGCATAATATTTCAAATTGTAATCATCTACTAGATAACGAAATGGAAAACGATCTCCAAAAAGCAGCGTCTTGTTCTTTCCGTCATTTACCACTTCTTGATATTTCTGATCTAAGTCTTTCATTTTTGAAAGATATTGATTCAAATTGTTTTCATAGTTTGAGGCCTCCGACGGATTCAATTCTGCTAAGGCTTTTTCAATTGACTGACAAAGAGTTTCCGCATTACGCAGCGAAAGCCACACATGTTCATCATACTCCGGCTCCTCCTCTTCTCGCTCGTCACCTTCTTCCTCTTCGGCCTGCATTCCTTCTACGACTTCTTCTTCCTTGATCGTGTCCTTCAAAACATCCAGCAGATTAATTACTTTCATGTTTTTGTTAACGGCTTCTTTCAATGCATCTTCAACCCATGCATCCGATTCACCACCTACATAGATAAAAAGATCACATTGGGAAATCTGCATAATATCTTCTGCCGTAGGCTGATAACTATGCAGATCTACACCATTGTCTAATAACATTTTAATCTCTGCCTGATCTGCCTGATCTCCAAGGATATTTTTTACCCAGTCATATTCCGGGAAAATGGTTGTTACAATTTTTAATTTGTGGGTTTCTTTTGTCGTTTTGTCCTCTGTTTTTTGCGTTCCACATGCAGAAAGGCCTAAAACAGCCATAACAATAGATAAAATAATTACAAGATATTTTTTTATTCGCATAATAATAAAACCTCCAAGTCTAAAAATAAATAAAAATGCATACGAAAAGAAAGGGGATTATCTGTGTCCCCTCTCTTTGACTTAAAGGTTTATTCAATGATTCATTCTGACTTTTTGTCCTACAGGTGTAGTATCCTCTGTATTCATACAAGATACTAAGGCTGCTGCTGCAAAAGAAATCACAAATAAAACAACAAGAACCTCTTTCTGCGCTGCTCCTCCATTTCCATGAAGCAATTGTTCAGCCTGATGTATGCAAATACAGATTGGACAGTCTTCTCCTGTACAATGATGATTTTCCTCACTTGCCACATAAAAGAGAGAAAAAATCGTCATAAAAACAAACAACAAACAAGAGCAAATAGCTAAAATTCTTTGTCTTTTCATTACACTCTCTCCTTTCTGAAACAAGTTCTCTAAAATCAGTTTTGTATTTTACACCCTTTTCTTTCTCTTGTCAATACCTACTTCTTATACGCCGGGGACTGGATGATAAACTTCACTTCGCTGTCCACACCTTGCTGTTTCTCGGAGAATGAAGTATAATCTTTCGACAGATCACCAAGTGCCTGCAAACGGTCTTTTAATGAGACAAAATCATCTTCATAGGTATCTTTGATCTTCTGAATTCCTTTTTCATCGAATTTCTTCACACCGCTCGCAAGAGAACCGGTGCCTTTCTCCAATGCGGTAAATCCTTTGGTAAAGGCACTGGCGGCCTTATTCATCTGACCGCTTCCTTTGGCAAGCTGCCCGGTAGCATCTGCCAGCCCCTTTCCACCTTTTACAAGACTCTTGGATACCTTTTTGATCTTCTTGGAAGCGCTCAAAAGTTTCTTGCTGTTTTGCGAAAGTTTTCCACTTCCGTCCTTCAATGCCTTTGCACTTGTCACAAGACCGGCAAGACCTTTGCTTATCTCGCCGTCCGCATTCGTAAGTGCCGAAGAACTCTCTGCCAGTTTCTGTACCCCGCCGGTATACTGGGCTACTCCGCCGCTTACCTGGTCTGCGCCTTTCTTCCATGCCCCATCGCTCTTTGTCGCATCCTTCAGCGCCGTAACGGTTTTCTCCTGCTCCGCTGCCATCTTTTCAAGTTCAGACACCGAGGCAAGGATCGCCTGTTTCTGCGTTTCATCGGTACAGGAATCTGCCTGTGCTTTCAGATCCGCGATGATCTTATCGTATTCATCGTAACTTTTTTCCAGCGTCTCCAGATTCGTATTCATCGCCGTGATCTGTGCTGCTACACCTTTCGCACCATCTACCAGCGCATTTACCGTATCTTTGTCTGCCAATTTGTCAACCGCAGAAGTATAACCGGTTAAACCATCCGAAAATTTCTTGTACGTTTCCGGCAGGTCTTTGATACCGGTATAAAAAGCACTAAGCCCCGCAGAAACTTTATCACTTCCCTGCACATAAGCCGTAACTCCATCCGCAAGTCCACTGACGCCCTGCGTATACTGTTTTACACCCTTATACAAAGTATTGGTTCCTTTGTTGAGAACCTTCGTTCCTTTTTCCATTTTGGTGATCGCTTTGGCAAATGTTCCAAATTTGTCGCCAAACTTCGTTACGGCTTCGTCCACTTTTTTCGTTCCTTTTACCAGTTTTCCGGAAACATCACAAAGATCATCGATACCGTCTTCCAAATCCTGCAAATCCTCATTATCCTCCAGATCAAGTTCCGAGAGAATGTCTGCACTGGCAACCGTCACTGCCTGATCCATCTCAAACTCTTTGACATCCGCTGTAATTTCAAATTCCGACTTTAACTTGTCCTTAATATCGCCATCTTCCAGATCCAGACTCTCTGCCATACCCGGGAAACCGATTCCAAGAACAATCTGATTGTCGCCCTCTTCCATTACTTTGGCATCTTTTGCTTCTACATTCGTAAATTTATCCGACGGAAGGACCATCATAGTCGCCATTATAAACGGAGTATACAATGTCTCTTTTTTCCCATTGATGCTCTTTTTCTGTGTAGAACGATTCGTGTATTTCACGCGGATCGTAAGTTTTCCGCTTTTGCCGACGAGATCCTTGCCTGCAATTTCTTTTCCATCCAAAAGATAGGTGAACTTCACATCTACCGGAAGCTTTGTGTCTTTATCCGCTTTTTCTTCTTTTGTCACATTTTCTTTCCCTTCCTGCTTCAAAAGATCGGATACCGTCACTTCTTTCACGCTTCCATCTTCTGCCAGTTCTACATATACCGTTTCTTCCTGGGAGATTGGTTTCGCCTCTGCGTATCCGATACTTCCTACCAGCAAACTTGTAACAAGCACTCCGGAGAGCACTGCCTTTCCCATATATTTCCATTTTCTGTTTCGATTCATAGCATTTTCCCCTCTCTTTCTATTCAACATTTTTCAATGCTTCATCCATCGGAATCTTCTTAATTCTTCGGAACTGCACGAGTGCCACCAGTGCATACGCACCGAGTACCATAAGTACCATGACCGGATAAACCTGCGGTGAATAATAAATACTGATCCATCCATTGTAATTGATCATGAGCGCCTGATAGATCTCCAGCATCGTAACCGATGATAAAAACAAACTGATAATGATCGAGAACAGCACAAACCATGTCGTCGTGATCAGGTAAAGCCGCCCAATCTCACCATTTTCATAACCTAAAATCTTAACCATCGAGATTGCCGTCGTATTTCTCTCCAGGATAAGTTTCGTAAGAAGATAAATGATCAATACCGCAAGTGCAACGGCAAACCATTTGATCATCTCGAACATACCTCCCATCGACACATTCATCTGGCGGGAAAGTTTTGTCATATCATCCTCTGTAATACAGGAGCTGATATATTTTTCGTTAATATCGGTCAATTTTTCTTTGGAAAAATATCCGGTAAAATATTCCGGTTTTCCCGGCGTGGAAAGTCGTTTCAAAAGCAATGCCGGATCGCTGAATCCCTGATCAAACATATCTGCTTTCATCTCAAACGTCTCATTAAACTGATCAATTGGCATAAATACGGCAATGCCGGCAGCGTAAGGAATAATCTTCGTGATCTTTACACGATATTGTTTTCCCTCGTATTTTTCTTTTAGGGTAATCGTGTCGCCAGCCTGCACACCATATTTTTCATGAAACGAATCCGACACAGCGACTCCTTCTTTCGGAAGTTCCTGTGTAAAATATTTGCTGTCATTTACAATTCCATAGATACTGATATCTTCATTCCGGGTCTTTCCCTCATAATTTAACGAAGTCATCGCATATTTTTCCGCATCCGGATTTGTCGTATCTACCTGTGTTTTCAACACATACTGGTACGGCGCAATCATCGCATCCAGCACCTTATCCTGGTATTTTGCCAGAAGCGGCTGCATCATCATACCAAACAAAAGCAGTACCGAAGCAAAAAATATACCGATAAACATCATCAGATAACTGGATAAATTTTGCAACACAATACGGATACGAAATCTCGTGAAAAATTTAAAATGCGGCAGACGAAGTGCCTTCTTTTTCTTTTTGGCTGACAAATCTCTTCGTATAAATTTAAGCGGTGACAGACGCAGTTTCTGGATCAGCGTAACCGCATTTACCACAAGCATTAATACGATAGGAATAACCGTTGTCGTCACAAAAGCTTCTGCATTCCAAATGGTTACATACGTCGGCAGGCTGTAACTTTCATAATAAAGATCCGCCACCGTATCTTTAAATATCGTGTATCCAAGTACATTTCCCAGTAAAGCAGAGATCAACGTTACCATAACCGGCACTGCAAGGTAATGTCTTAAAAGTTCTCCTCTCGTATACCCCGAAGCACGGAGTGTACCGATTACCGTCGCTTCTCTTATGATCGTATGTTTGATCGTAATGGAAAAGATAAACGCAATGATTGCAATCAGGATATACAAAAGTCCGATCATCATTGCACGGTCACCGCCCATATCATCCCCGGCAAAATGAATCGCCTGGTTCGCATATTCCGGAATAAAATTCTTAATCGTCAGATTTTTATTATAGGCTTTTTTCGCAACTACCGTCATAAAATCTTCTGCTTTATCATTCTTTTCTTTCTCTGTCTGCGGTTTATCCACATAAACCCAGTCGTATTGAAAATGCTCCTTGTCCTCCGAAAGGGTTTCATACCCCTCTTTCGACATAACAGCGACACCAAATTTAATGGAATCAAACATAAATTCATTATTGTCCGAGTACAATGCGCTATAATCAGACAAAGCCACAAGACCACAGATGTCATATTCTTTTCCGTCCAAAGAGATCTTATCACCAATGTCCCAGCCATTGTTATCTGCATGCATACGATCGACCGCCACCTGATTTTTCTTCTTTGGCATCGTTCCTTTCATCACGCAGATCTTATTCACCTCTTCACGCGTCTTAAACACACGCAAGGTTCCCTGTGAATTATCTTTTTTCAAAATCGAGGAAACTTCTTTGTAAAAGTCTTTATAAAATGTTACATTCTCCTCTTTTTCTACCTCTTCCATCATCGAATCGTCTGCTTCTTCTTCAAACTCGACATGTCCGTCTTCGATATTGTACTTCTCAAAACTTTCATCATACGCAATGATCATACTGTTTCCTGCCACTAGGAACCCGGAGATAAATCCGATCGTCAATGTCATAAATAAAAATATGACAATATACTTTGGAAATTCTCCAATCAATTCTCTCGGCAGGCGTTTCATCAATGGATTTTTCATTTACCTGCCCTCCTACCAGTCAAGATCTACTGCGGAAATCTTCTTCTCATTGCAGTAATTCTTTCGGATCTGTCCATCACGCAACTGAACAACACGATCTGCCATATACTTGATCGCATCGTTATGCGTTACCATTATGACGGTATTTCCATATTTGTGATTCACTTCTTCGATCAAATTCAAAATGTCTTTGGACGTATTATAATCCAAAGCTCCCGTCGGCTCATCACACAAAAGAATATCCGGATTTTTTACAATCGCGCGTCCGATTGCGGTACGCTGCTGCTGTCCTCCGGAAAGCTGGCACGGATAAGCATCTGCCTTATCGGCAAGTCCAAGCTGCTCTAAAAGCTTCCTGGCTCTCTCGACGGCCTCCTCCTTCGGTACTTTATCAACACAGATGGGAGCGTCTGTAATATTCTTTAATACGGTATAATGTGGAAACAGATTGANNGCTGCTGTCCACCGGAAAGCTGGTTTGGCAGTTTATGACGATGTTCATACAGTCCCAGTGTCTTTAACAGATCGTCAATCTCCAGCGGTTTTTCACTTAAGTAAGCTCCTACCTCAATATTTTCTTTTACATTGAGGTTTGGGATCAGATTATACATCTGAAATATGTAACCAAGATGTCTTCTGCGGTAACGGGTCAATGCCTTTTCCGTCATATCTCTCATCTTCTCTCCTTCAATGGCTACATAACCATCATCCGGCGAATCGATACCACCAATAATATTAAGAAGCGTGGATTTTCCGGA
>DJNB01000092.1:2884-19040 GCA_002435545.1 Lachnoclostridium sp. UBA6475 | reverse complement strand
TGACAAAGGATTTAAAGATATATCCGCAGCTGCTTGTCAATATGCGCGTCAAAGATAAACTGGCGGCAAGAGAAGATGAAGATGTGAAAGCGGCGGAAAAAGAAGTAGCAGAAGCACTCGGAGACGAGGGAAGGCTGCTCCTGCGTGAAAGCGGTACAGAGCCGCTGATCCGTGTTATGGTAGAAGCCGCGACGGATGAAATATGCAGGGTAAATGTGGATAAGATAATTCAAGTTTTACGTGCCAAAGGGCATGAGGATAAAAACTGAAAGAGATAGAAAGGAATCAAAAGAATGAAAGGTGCTTATTACACAAAACAGTATCGTAATGTATTTGCGGAGTGCGGTCATTCTCAGGAAGAGATCGACAAAAAATTAAAAGACGCATTCCACACGGTATTTTACGGACCGGCTGGCGAGAAATTTTATTTTGAAGCCGGAGATGATATGGGATATTTCGAGGATACGGGAAATTTTGATGCCCGTACAGAAGGAATGTCATATGCCATGATGATGTGCGTTCAGATGAATATGAAAGAAGAATTTGACCGCGTATGGAAATGGGCGAGAACATATATGTACATGGAAGATGGCTATAACAAAGGATATTTCGCCTGGTCCTGCAAGACAACGGGAGAGAAAAATGACTACGGTCCGGCACCGGACGGCGAGGAATTTTTCGCAATGTCATTGTTCTTTGCTTCCCACCGCTGGGGAGACGGCGAAGGGATTTTCAATTATTCCCAGGAAGCAAAAAATATCCTGAGTGCCTGTATACATAACGGAGAGAAAGAACCGGGAGATCCGATCATGGAGCCGGAAAATTATCTGATCCGTTTTATCCCAAGCAGAAAATTCAGTGATCCGTCTTATCATTGTGCACATTTTTATGAACTGTTCGGAGAATGGGCCAATGAAGAAGACAGAGAGTTCTGGAAAAAGGCAGCGAAAGCAAGCCGTGAATATCTGAAAAAAGCATGTCATCCGGAAACCGGACTGGCAGCAGAATATGCATATTATGATGGTACTCCATATGATAAAGAGCAGGATGTCTTTGGTGGACGCCATGACTGGTACTACAGTGATTCTTACCGTGTTATTGCAAACATTGGTTTGGATTATGAGTGGTTTGCCGCAGATGAATGGAATGTGGAAAACAATAACAAAGTACAGAAATTCTTTATGGAGACACATCGTGGAGAAGATTTTAAGGTGTATGAGATTGACGGAACCGTCATCGACCAGCCTGCTCTTCACCCGGTAGCAATCATCGCAACCAATGCACAGGCATCTCTTGCCGCAGACGGTCCTTATGCCAAAGAGTGTGTAGAAAGATTCTGGAACACACCGCTTCGTACCGGCGAGAGAAGATACTATGACAATTGTCTGTATCTGTTTGCTCTTTTAGCATTGAGTGGAAATTACCGTATCTGGTAGTCCAAGGCGTTTAGAAATAGAAAAATCAGGGAATACTACCAAAAGTTCCCGCAGTAATTAAAAAATTTGGAGGATTAAGAAAAATGAGTTACAAAGTAGAGAATCTTGAAAACAGTATGGCAAAAATTACAATAGAGGTAAGCCCGGAAGCATTCGAAGAGGCTATGGTAAAATCTTACAATAAGAACAAAGCAAAGATCGCGCTTCCGGGATTCCGTAAAGGAAAAGCTCCACGTAAAATGATCGAAAAGATGTATGGCCCGGAAGTATTTTATGAGGATGCAGCAAACTTTGCAATTCCGGATGCTTATGAAGAAGCAGCAAAAGAGAGCGGACTTGAGATCGTATCCCGCCCGGATATCGATGTGGAAAAAATTGGAAATGGCGAGCCTTTCGTATTTACCGCTACCGTTGCTGTAAAACCGGATGTTGAACTTGGCGATTACAAAGGAGTCGAAGTAGAGAAACAGGAAGTTAAGATCATGGCAGCAGATGTCAATGCGGAACTTGCTAAGGTTCAGGAACAGAATGCACGTACAGTAAACGTAGAAGACCGTGCGATCAAAAAAGATGATATTGCAGTGATCGACTTTGAGGGATTTGTAGATGACGAGCCATTTGATGGTGGTAAAGGTACCGATTATTCTCTTACAATCGGAAGCCATTCCTTCATCGATACGTTTGAAGATCAGCTGATCGGCAAAAACAAAGGCGATAAAGTGGATGTCAATGTAACATTCCCGGAGACATATCATGTTGAAGAACTCAAAGGAAAACCGGCACTTTTCAAAGTAGAGATCAAAGAGATCAAGATGAAAGAACTTCCAAAACTGGATGATGAATTCGCCAGCGAAGTTTCTGAATTCGAGACATTGAAAGAATACAAAGCAAGCGTGAAGAAAACATTGACAGAGCGCAGAAAAAATCAGGTAAAAGCAGAAAAAGAAGATAAGATCATCAGCCAGGTAGTAGAGAACTCCAAGATCGAGCTTCCAAAACCGATGGTTGACGAGCAGATCAATCAGATGATCAACGAGTTTGCTTCCCGTCTTCAGCAGCAGGGACTCAGCATTGACCAGTACATTCAGATGACCGGTATGCAGCCACAGATGATGATGGAGCAGATGCGTCCGGAAGCAGAGACACGTATCCGTACACGTCTTGTACTGGAAGCCGTTGCAGCAGCAGAAGGCATTAAAGCGACAGCAAAAGACATTGACAAAGAGATTGAAAAAATGGCTGAAATGTACAACATGGAAGCAGATAAGATCAAAGAAATGTTTGGTGATGCTGAGAACAAACAGATCTCTGAGGATATTGCGGTACAGAAAGCAGTTGACTTCCTCGTAAAAGAGTCTGTAGAAGTGGAACCAAAAGAAGAAGAGAAAGAAGAAAAAGCAGAATAATACATTTTGCATTTTCAGATAGGAGGGAAATGGTATGGCATTAGTACCTTACGTCATTGAGCAGACCAGTCGTGGCGGAGAACGCTCTTACGATATTTATTCCCGTCTTCTCCGTGAAAGAATCATCTTTTTGGGAGATGAAGTGAATGATACGACAGCAAGTCTCGTAGTAGCACAGATGTTATTTTTGGAATCGGAAGATCCCAATAAAGATATAAACTTATACATCAACAGTCCGGGAGGATCCGTGACTGCCGGTATGGCAATTTATGATACCATGAATTATGTAAAATGTGATGTATCGACCATCTGCATGGGACTGGCAGCCAGCATGGGAGCATTTCTGCTTTCCAGCGGTGCCAAAGGAAAGCGTCTGGCACTTCCGAATTCGGAAATTATGATCCACCAGCCATCGGGCGGTGCAAAAGGTCAGGCGACGGAAATTCAGATTGTTGCAGAAAATATCTTGAAGACGAAGAAAAAATTAAATGAGATTTTGGCAGCAAACACCGGTCAGCCGGTAGAAAAGATTACGCAGGATACAGAACGTGATAATTTTATGTCAGCGGAAGAAGCGCAGGCATACGGTTTGATTGACCGTGTTATCACCAATCATGAATCGGAATAATAGCAATGGGATATGGTGCCACTGCCAACGGGAAAGCGGCACCATATGCTTTTCGCATGTTTTGAATGGAGGAAAGCATGGCAGGCAAAAGTAATGATAATACAACAAAACTTCGTTGTTCCTTTTGCGGAAAGACAGAAAAGCAGGTCCGCAAACTGATCGCAGGACCAAATGATGTATTTATCTGCGATGAGTGCATCAGTCTTTGTGACGAGATTCTGGAAGACGAATTGCAGGATCTGTACGATGACCGCGACACGGAGGAAGTTGAAATCAACCTTTTAAAACCAAAAGAGATCAAAGAATTTTTGGACGAATATGTGATCGGTCAGGAGGAAGCAAAAAAAGCATTGTCTGTAGCCGTTTACAATCATTATAAACGAGTAATGTCGCAGGCAGATATGGATGTGGAATTGCAGAAGAGCAACATTCTCATGATCGGACCAACCGGTTCCGGAAAGACCTATCTTGCCCAGACGCTGGCAAAGATCCTGAATGTACCGTTTGCAATCGCAGACGCGACTACATTGACAGAAGCCGGTTATGTCGGCGAAGATGTGGAAAATATTCTGCTTAAGATCATTCAGGCGGCAGATTATGATATTGCGCGTGCGGAACATGGAATCATTTATATCGATGAAATCGATAAGATTACAAAAAAATCAGAAAATACGTCGATCACCCGTGACGTTTCCGGAGAGGGTGTTCAGCAGGCACTGTTGAAGATTCTGGAAGGAACCGAGGCAAGTGTACCTCCGCAGGGAGGAAGAAAACACCCACAGCAGGAATTTTTCCATATCGATACGACCAATATTCTGTTTATCTGCGGAGGAGCCTTTGATGGTCTGGATAAGATCATTGGTTCCCGAATTGATAAAAAATCCATCGGATTTAATGCGGAGATCGCAGACAAATCCGATACCCAGATCGGAGATCTGTTCCGTCAGGTACTCCCACAGGATTTGGTAAAATTTGGAATTATTCCGGAATTTGTCGGACGTGTTCCGGTTACGGTAAGTCTGGATCTTCTGGATGAAGACGCTTTGAAACAGATTCTGACAAAGCCGAAAAATGCACTTGTAAAACAGTATCAGAAGCTGTTGGAACTTGACGATGTAAAATTGACCTTTGAGGACGAGGCGATCCAGGAGATTGCGCATCAGTCCATCGAACGAAAGACAGGTGCCCGCGGACTTCGTGCCATCATTGAAAACTGCATGATGGATTACATGTTTGAACTTCCGTCGAGGGAGGATGTCAAAGAATGTAAGATTACGAAAGATGTGGTTGAGAAGACAGGAAAGGCTACTTTGATCGGCAAAGATGACGAGATCTTAAAGATCGAGACAGAGAAAAAAGACGAAGAAAGTGCCTGAATAAGGTGAAAAGAACAGGACCGGATTTTGCACCGAAAAGTGCGGGATTCGGTCTTGCTGAAATGAGGTAAGTGTAGAAGATATGGAGAAGCAAATAAAAACAATGCCCGTTATTGCTTTGAAAGGGATGGTGATTCTTCCGGGGATGCTTGTACACCTGGATATAAAACGGGATATTTCAAAAAAAGCGATAGATGAGGCCATGGCAGGAGATGGCAGGGTCTTTATCACCAATCAGAACGATGAAAAGGTAGAACTTCCATTGTATAAAGATCTGCGTGCGGTAGGTGTCGTGGCAAAGATCCGGCAGGTGATCCGTCTGGAAGAAGATGTCGTACGAGCACTGGTTTCGACGACAGACCGCGGAACGCTTTTGTGTCTGAATCAAAATGAACCGTATCTGACCGGGGATGTTGATGTGTATGAAGAACAGACAGAAAGCATGGATGAAATTGAATACGAAGCGATGTGCCGGGAGGCCAAACAGCTGTATGAAAAATATCTGATCAAGAATCCGAGTGTGGGAAGAAGTGCTTACGATAAGATACAGGCGTCCAAAAGTCTGGGACAGATATTGGATCTGATCATGATGCATCTTCCGATGTCCTTTGAAATGCGGCAGTGCTTTCTGGAGTGCTTTGACCTGCATGACCGGTTTTATTATGTGCTGAATTTTGTAGAGCGCGAACTGGATATTCTGGATGAACGGGCAAAGTTCCGTCAGTCCGTGAAAAATACGGTAGATAAAAATCAAAAAGAATACTATCTGCGCGAACAGATGCGCGCCATCCGCGAAGAACTGGGAGAAGACGGCGAATCCAAAGCCGAACAATACCGCAATCAGGCGGACGAACTGATCTGTAGTGACGAAGTACGCGAAAAGATTGAGCAGGAGATCAAGCGGTTTGAATCGCTTCCGGCAAATTCCTCGGAAGCGTCCGTGAGCCAGGATTACATCGAAAACCTGCTGGCACTTCCGTGGGATAAGATGGATGAGACGCCGCTTGATCTGGCTGAAGCAGAGGGCATTTTGGAAGAAGACCATTACGGCCTGCAAAAGGTGAAAGAAAGAATCCTGGAATTTCTGGCAGTGAGAACGCTGACCGGCAGTGGCGAAGCGCCAATCTTGTGTCTTGTCGGCCCTCCTGGAACCGGAAAGACCTCCATCGCGAGATCGGTGGCAAGAGCGCTTCATAAAGAATATGTGCGCATCTGTCTTGGTGGTGTGCGTGACGAGGCAGAGATCCGCGGACATCGAAGAACGTATATCGGTGCGATGCCGGGTAAGATCGTGGCGGGATTAAAGAAAGCAAAGGTAAAAAATCCGCTGATGCTCTTAGATGAGATCGATAAAGTGAGCAGTGATTATAAAGGAGATACTTCTTCCGCGCTGTTAGAGGTGCTGGATCCGGAGCAGAACCGGAATTTTGCGGATCACTACATCGAACTTCCGGTAGATCTGTCAGAGGTGGTATTTCTCTGTACTGCCAATACGATCGATACGATCCCAGGGCCGCTTCTTGACCGTATGGAAGTATTGGAATTGGCCGGTTATACCGAAAATGAAAAATTCCATATCGGCAAAAACTATCTGATCCCGAAACAGATCCGCAAAAACGGTCTGAAAAAAAGCCGGTTAGTCATCAATGACAAGGCGTTAAAAACCGTGATCAGCGATTATACAAGAGAGGCGGGAGTCCGTGGACTGGAACGCCAGATTGGAAAAATTTGTAGAAAAGCCGCGAGACTTGTCGTGGAAGAACAGCAGGAAAAAGTGAGAGTTTCCGGTAAAAATATCGAAGAATTTCTGGGGAAAAAGAAGTTTCACCCGGATATGGCAAATAAGGAAAATGAGATCGGTATCGTACGCGGCCTTGCCTGGACACAGGTAGGCGGTGATACGCTGGAGATCGAAGTAAATATTATGCCGGGCGAGGGAAATCTCATCCTGACCGGGCAGCTTGGCGATGTCATGCAGGAGTCCGCGCGGATCGCGCTCAGTTATGTGCGCTCCATCGTGAAAAAAGAGGCATCGTATTTTAAAGAACATGACATCCACCTTCATGTGCCGGAAGGGGCAGTGCCAAAAGACGGCCCGTCTGCCGGTGTAACGATGTCCACTGCCTTGTATTCTGCGATTGAAGAGATTCCGGTCGATGCGAAGGTGGCAATGACCGGCGAAGTGACATTGCGCGGAAAAGTGCTGCCGATCGGCGGATTGAAAGAGAAACTGCTCGCGGCAAAGAGTGCAGGCATCAAGAAAGTGCTTGTACCGCAGGAAAATAAGCCGGATGTCGAAGAACTCGAAGAAGAGATTACAGAAGGCATTGAGATCGTATTTGTGACAAAAGTACAGCAGGTTTTGAAAGAAAGCCTCGTGGAACGATAGAAAGGATGACGAGATGGTTATAAAATCATTGGAACTGGAAACGGTGTGTGGGATCACGAGTAAATTTCCGGAAAATGACAAATTGGAAATGGCATTCTGGGGACGCTCCAACGTCGGAAAGTCCTCCCTGATCAATACACTGATGAACCGTAAAAGTTTTGCCAGAATTTCTTCCCAGCCGGGGAAGACACAGACGGTAAATTATTATAATGTCAATGACATATTCTATCTCGTTGACCTTCCCGGATACGGATATGCAAAGGTATCCAAAGAAGTGGCGGCAAAGTGGATGAAGATGATCGAGCGCTATCTGGATACCTCAAAATGTCTCCGTGTGGTATTTTTGCTTGTTGACATCCGCCATGAGCCTTCTGCGAAAGATGTGGAGATGTACCGCATGCTTACACAGAAGGGGCTGAATCCGTTGATCGTGGCAACCAAAGCTGACAAGATCAGCAAAAATGTGAGACAGAAACACATCGCACAGATCCGGAAAAAACTGGAAGTTGTGGAAGGGACACCGATCCTTCCGTTTTCTGCCCAGACAAAAGAAGGAAAAGAAGAGATCTGGGAATATATTGACTATTTTGTCAAAGAAATTGACATTCATGAATAAATTGATAATGATAACCGATGCAGAAATGAGGGAATAAGATGAATCAGAATACCAAAATAACGATTGAAAAAGTGGTGGAAGAAATTTCTGAAAATTATGACAATGAACCATTATTTTCCACCAAAGCCGGTAAAAATATGCCGGAACGGAAAGTGATCATCGATGCGTTGAAAGAACTCCGCCTTGTGATGTTTCCGGGATATTTTGGCGAGCAGGATGCGACGAGATGTCTGCCAAAATATTTTGTCGGGGACCGGCTTCTCACGATCTACCATATGTTTTTTGAGCAGATTGCCTGTGCGTTTGCGTACGAGGAATCCGAAGTGCATGCTTCAGAGATTACCGGAATACCGGATGAGGATAATCAGAGGAAGGCAGAGCGTGTCTGCAGTGAATTTTTTGAACAGCTTCCCCGTATTCAGAAACTGCTTTTGAAAGACGTTCAGGCAGGCTATGACGGAGATCCGGCGGCACAGAGTAAAGAAGAGGTCATCTTTTCCTATCCGGGGCTTTTTGCAATATTTGTATACCGTATCGCCCATGAGTTATACATTCGCCAGGTGCCGTTTATCCCACGTATTATGACAGAATATGCCCATGCCAAGACCGGAATTGATATTAACTCCGGCGCGCAGATCGGCGAGAGTTTCTTTATCGACCACGGAACCGGCATCGTCATCGGGGAGACGACGATCATCGGTGACCATGTAAAACTGTATCAGGGAGTTACGCTGGGTGGCCTTTCGACACGCGGTGGGCAGAAATTGTCCGGCAAAAAACGTCATCCAACGATTGAAAATAATGTGACGATCTATGCCGGAGCGACGATCCTTGGTGGCGAGACGGTCATCGGCGAAAATTCGGTAGTAGGCGGAAATACATTTATTACCGGTTCCATTCCGGCAAACTCCAAGGTGAGTTTCCATATTCCGGAAATGGATGTTGTGCAGTAAACCGGTGTTAGTTCGGGTAAGCTGTCTTAATCCACTAAGTGTTCATAAAACAAACTGACAAGAAACCAGAGGGGTGCGTAGTCCAGGCGGATAACGCCCTCGATATTACATTTGGAATCACTGTAGTCCCATGGGCAGCAGTGGTTCTTTTTTAACCATTTTCCGGTGCCGTATTCGGCGCAGAAAATACAGATCGTATACATGGTTCCGCGCACCAGGATGTTTTTCTTTTTGAGGAGCCGGTGCATCGGCTGGATGAGACAGGCCATGCCATAGATGGGAAACATCCAGAGGGATGTCCGGCATAAGCATTTTTTCTCGCCCTTTTTCAGCACAGAATGAAGCCCGGTCCAGATGCATTCAAATCCCCAGCCGCAGAGGCCGCATTTTACAAAATTTTTAGGTGTTTCCGATAGTTTCATACAAATCTCCTTTTTTCGTGATGGTGTTAGTATCTCAATTTTCGAAAAGAATATGAATGAAGTGTAAAGTATTTTTGAAGTACTTGTTTTCTTTGACAAGATTCGCTATACTAGTAGTAGATTATTTTTTTACAGGAGGACATTATGGCAGAGATCAGACCATTTGTATGTGTGCGCCCGGCAGAGGAACTGGCATCCCGCGTGGCAGCACTCCCATATGACGTTTATAACCGGCAGGAAGCAAAAGAAGAGGTGCAGAGAGAACCGTTGTCATTTTTAAAAATTGACCGCGCAGAGACGAATTTTGATGACAGCGTGGATATGTATGCGCCGGAAGTATATGAGAAGGCAAAAGAACTTTTGCAAAAGGACAAGCAGGAAGGCGTATATATTACGGATGAGGACCGCAGTTATTATATTTACCAGCTGGTGATGGATGGCCGTCCGCAGACCGGACTGGCTGCCTGTTCTTCTGTAGATGATTATATGAATCATGTCATTAAAAAACATGAAAATACGAGAGAAGACAAAGAGATTGACCGTATCACCCATGTGGATACGTGTTCTGCACAGACCGGCCCGATCTTTCTGGCTTACCGTTCGGACAAGAGCATTCACGATATCGTGGCTGCGTATGTGGAAAATGAGACGCCGATTTACGATTTTACGGCGGTAGACGGTATCACACACCGCGTATGGAAGATTGCAAAAAAAGAAGACGTAGATGCGATTTACAAGGCATTTCAGAAGATTGACCAGATCTATATTGCCGACGGCCACCACCGCGCGGCTTCCGCAGTCAAAGTGGGCTTGAAGAGAAGAAAAGAAAATCCGGGATATACCGGGGAAGAAGAATTTAATTATTTCCTTTCGGTATTGTTCCCACACGATGAACTTCGTATTCTGGATTATAACCGTACGGTAAAGGATCTGAATGGAAGAAGTCTGGAAGAGTTTTTGGAAGAAATTGGCAAAAACTTTATTGTAGAAAAAGCAGAGGGACAGGTTCGCCCGGAAAAGAAAGGGACGTTTGGAATGTATACCGGAGGACAGTGGTATCATCTGACAGCCAGACCGGAACTTTTCGAGGGAAAAGATGCGGTAGGAAGTCTGGATGTTTCTGTGCTTCAGGACTACCTGCTCGGACCGGTTCTTGGGATCGGAGATCCGAGAACGGATCAGAGAATTGATTTTATCGGAGGAATCCGCGGACTTTCCGAACTTGAAAAAAGAGCGGATTCGGATATGAAGATTTCCTTTTCCATGTATCCGACGTCAATCACGGAATTGTTTGATGTTGCCGATCAGGAACTTCTGATGCCGCCAAAATCAACCTGGTTTGAACCGAAATTACGAAGTGGATTGTTTATCCATGAGATTTAAGTGCTAAGAGAGGAAGGAAAGAAAAATGATGGATCGTTTATTTAACGTAAATAACCCGCTTATGAGGGGATTGTCAAAATTGTTTGACATCGGCTGGCTCAGCCTGATCTATGTTGTGTTCTGCATACCGCTTGTAACGATCGGAGCGGCGACGACATCTCTTTATTATGTCAGTGCAAAGGTACTCCGCAAAGACCGAGGCTATGTATGGTCGGAGTTCTGGCACAGCTTTAAATTGAATTTTAAGCCGGCGACATTGATCTGGCTCATTTTTGCAGCGATTTATGGCTTACTGTATTTCAATCTGACAACGTTTAACACGGCAAATGCAGCGGGTGGATATCTGGTTGGTGCGTATATTGCGCTTGCGTTTATCGTCACCTGCGTTGCCAGTTATGCCTTCTGCCTGCTGTCACGTTTTAATATGAATGTAAGAGGGATCCTGCGTTATGCCCTGTACATGTCATTTCGTCATTTCCTGCACACCCTGTGTTTTGTGGTAATTTTGTTTGTGGCAGGATTTGGAATCTATGCCGGATTCCGTGTGCAGCTGCCGATCCTTTTGCTGTTTGTACCGGGACTGGGATCTTTCCTGTACACCTTCCCGATGGAACATCTGCTGAAAAAATATATGCCAAAGGCGGAGAAACGTTATACCGAAAATGGAGAAGAAATCGTCGAATGGTATGAGGAATAACGGACACACATTCGAAAGGAGATATTTATGAAAAAGAAACTGGAAGATTATATGGACTGGCCGAAGATTGAAGATCTTGAATATGCGGAATGCCGGAATGTTGAAGACGTTCTGGGAGCAGTGGCAGTCGAAGAAGGAATTTTATTTCGCTGCTTTTTTCCGGATGCCGATAAAGTTCTGATTAAGATAAAGGGAAAAAGCCGGACGGTCATTATGAAAAAAATGGATGACTGCGGTTATTTTGCAGCGCTGACTGCCGGAAAAAAGATACCGGAGTATACATATCAGGTACAGTACAAAACCGGAAAAATGGAAATTGTTGACAGTTACGCAGCCGATCATTATGTGGATGCAATGGATGAAGTCATGTTTGCGAACGGGGAGCATGACCGGATCTACGACAAACTCGGAGCACATCCGGGACATGTGGCAGGGTATGCCGGTACGTGGTTTGCGGTATGGGCACCCAATGCGGTGAGCGTCAGTGTCGTCGGCGATTTTAACAGCTGGGATGGCAGACTTCATCCGATGCGCCGTCTGGAAAGTGGTATTTTTGAATTGTTTGTACCCGAAGTCGGCGATGGCGATATCTACAAATATGAAGTTCACGGATACGACGGAAAAACCGTGATGAAAGCCGATCCTTATGAATTTTATGCGGAAAAACGCCCGGCGAGTGCGAGCATTGTCTGGAGCATTGACGAATACGAGTGGCAGGACGCGGACTGGCTGAAAAAGAGAAAAAAGACCGATTGGAAAAAAGAACCGATGGTCATCTATGAGATGCACCTCGGATCATTTGAAAAACCGATGGGCGGTGGTTTTTATACCTACCGGGAACTGGCGGAAAAGACCGCTGACTATTGTAAAAAAATGGGATATACACATGTAGAACTCATGCCGGTTATGGAACATCCGCTGGATGCCTCCTGGGGCTATCAGGTCATCGGGTATTATGCACCGACGTCGCGTTATGGAACGCCGGAAGACTTTATGTATTTTGTCGATCATCTGCATCAGGCAGGGATTGGCGTGATCTTAGACTGGGTTCCGGCACATTTTCCGAAAGACGAACACGGACTGGGACGTTTTGACGGCACATGTCTGTATGAACACCTCGATAAACGGCAGGGAGAACATCCGCACTGGGGAACGCTGATCTACAATTACGGCCGTCCGCAGGTGGCAAATTACCTTATCGCCAATGCGCTGTTCTGGCTGGAACAGTATCATGCAGACGGACTTCGCCTCGACGCGGTAGCTTCCATGCTTTATCTCGATTATGGCAAGCAGGATGGGGAGTGGATCGCCAATATGTATGGCGGCAACGAAAATCTTGAAGCCATCGAATTTTTAAAAAAATTGAATCAAAAGATCAAAGACCGCAGGGACGGAAGCCTTTCGATCGCAGAAGAATCGACGGCGTGGCCGATGGTAACCGGAAATGTCGAAGAAGGCGGTCTGGGATTTGACTTTAAATGGAATATGGGCTGGATGAATGATTATCTTGAATACATTAAGACGGATCCGCTTTTTCGAAAAGGCCGCCATGGCATGATCACATTTAGTATGGTTTACCAGTATTCGGAAAATTTCATGCTCGTATTTTCCCACGATGAAGTGGTACATATGAAGGGATCCATGTACCAGAAGATGCCGGGAACACCGGCACAGAAACTTGCGGGATTGCGCCAGAGCTTTGGTTATATGGCAGCACATCCCGGCAAAAAGCTATTGTTTATGGGACAGGATTTCGGACAGATCAGCGAATGGAGCGAAGAGCGGGGACTCGACTGGAATCTGCTTGCGGACGGAAAAGCGATGGCAAGCGGTACCGGCGAAGTGATCCAGGTAAAATCCTCCCATCGGATGCTTCAGGACTTTGTCGCAGATCTGTGGAAATTTTATAAGGCACATCCGGCAATGTATGCGTGGGATGAGATCCCGGACGGATTTGAGTGGGTAAGCATGTTAGATGCCGATCACAGCGTCATAGCCTTTATGCGCGAAGCGGAAAATGAAAAACTGCTTGTCGTATGCAATTTCACCCCGGTTTGTTACCCCGAATTTAAGTTAGGCGTACCGTATGCCGGAAAATATAAAGAGATCTTAAACAGCGATGCGATCGTGTATGGTGGCGAAAATCATACCAATCCGCGTTTAAAAAACAGTAAAAAGGAAAAAATGGATGGTATGGAGCAGAGTATCACGTTTACGCTGGCTCCGACCGCGATCCAGATTTTCAGTTATCAGCCGGAACAGCCGGTAAATCGTAAAAGAAAGAAGAAATGAGGGCAATAAAGCAATATGAAACAGGTAAAAGGTTATACGATCTTACAGAAACAGGAATTGAAAGAATTAAACGCGACAGGATATCTTCTGGAACATGACAAAACCAAAGCCAAAGTCGCAGCGATCGAGACGACGGACGACAATAAGGTATTTTCCATCGGATTCCGCACTCCGCCGAAAGATTCTACAGGTGTAGCGCATATTGTAGAACATACGGTACTCTGCGGATCGAAAGAGTTTCCGGTAAAAGATCCGTTTATTGAACTGGCGAAGGGATCGTTGAACACGTTTTTGAATGCCATGACTTACCCGGATAAGACCGTTTATCCGGTAGCAAGCTGCAATGATAAGGATTTTCAGAATCTGATGCATGTATATATGGATGCCGTATTTTATCCAAATATTTACAATGAAGAGAAGATCTTTAAGCAGGAGGGCTGGCACTACCATCTGGATTCCGTCGATGGACCTTTGACCTATAACGGTGTTGTATTTAATGAGATGAAGGGAGTCTTTTCTTCTCCGGAGCAGCTGATCGAGAGAAAGATCCAGCAGTCGTTGTATCCGGATACCGGTTATGGATTTGAATCCGGCGGAGATCCGGTCGATATTCCGGATCTGACCTATCAGGATTACCTTGACTTCCACAGCAAATACTACCATCCTTCCAACAGTTATATTTACCTTTACGGCGATATGGATTTGGAAGAAAAACTGACATGGATGGACGAAAAATATCTGTCTCATTTTGACTATCTGAAAGTGGATTCGGAGATCAAGCAGCAGAAGGCGTTTGCGGAGCCGGCAGAGGTCGAGGCGTTTTATTCGCTTGCCGAAGGCGAATCCGATACAGATAAATCTTATATCAGTTACAATGCCGTAACCGGCAATTCGCTTGACCGTGATCTTTACATTGCCTTTCAGGTGCTGAATTATGTGCTGATCCAGGGCGTGGGTGCGCCGGTCAAACAGGCCCTTGTCGATGCGGGCATCGGAAGCGAGATCATCAGCTTTTTTGAAGAGAGCATCTGCCAGCCGTTTTTTTCAATTATTGCGAAAAATACGGAAGTGTCAAAAAAGGAAGAATTTGTAAAAATTATCCGCGGGGAACTGGAAAAACTCGTAAAAGAGGGAATCAATAAAGATTCTCTGAATGCCGGACTCAATGCCCTTGAGTTCCGTTACCGTGAGGCGGATTTTGGTTCGTATCCGAAAGGATTGATGTATGGACTCCAGATGTTTGACAGCTGGCTTTATGACAGCGAAAAGCCGTTTATCCACATCAGCGCCAACGATACGTTTAAGCGTCTGCGTGAGAAGATGGAAGAGGGATATTTTGAATCTCTGATCCAGACCTATCTTCTGGATAATACGCATCGTTCCGTCGTGACGGCGGCACCGAAAATGGGACTTACCGCGGAGCAGGATCGTGCCGAGGCAGAAAAATGTCAGAGATATTTTGACACGCTTTCCCGGGAAGAAAAAGAAAACCTTGTGCGTGAGACGGAGGAACTGACCCGCTATCAGGAAGAGCCGACACCAAAAGAAGATTTGGAAAAGATTCCGTTATTGTCCCGTGAAGACATCGGAAAAAAAGCACTTCCGTTTTCCAATATGGAAAAGGACGTAAAGGGGACGAAGGTTCTTCACCACGACTATTTTACCAATGGAATTTATTATATTGACTTATACTTTGACATTAAACCGCTTCTGTCGGAATATGCGCCTTATATCAGCCTGTTGACATCGCTGATCGGCTGCGTGGACACCGATGTGCATGACAAACTGGCATTTTCCAATGAAATTTTGCAAAATGCGGGCGACTTTACGTTTGATACTCTGCTGTCACGCAAATACAAACAGCCGAAAGAATATAAGGCATTTATGATCTTCCGCACGAAAGTATTTGAGGAAAAGACAGAAAAGGTATTTGAACTGCTGGATGAGGCATTGAAAACGTCGCATCTGGATGATGAAAAACGGTTGAAAGAGATCGTAAGTGAGAATGCATCGGCGTTGTATATGAGACTGATCTCTGCCGGACACAGTACGGCAGTGAACCGTGCCCTTTCGTATGGTTCCCAGATGGGAAAATACGACGAAGCGATGAATGGAATTTCGTACTACCGCTTCTTGAAGCAGTTAAATGACAATTTTGACGAATATAAAGACAATACGATCGCCATCCTGAAAATGCTTATGCAGGAGATCTTTACAAAGGATAAGATGATGGCAGGAATTACCTGTGCGAAGGATGCCTATGAAGGATTTGAAAAAGCGTTTGTAAATTTTGTGGAAAAGATACCGGAGAAACTGGAAGAAACTGGAAATATTAAGCCGCAGATCTCCTTTGATGACAGGCAGCAGAATGAGGGATTCAAGACGGCAGGACAGGTACAGTATGTGGCGCGCAGTGGAAATTTTGTGGACCGCGGTGTCCCATACCACGGTTCTTACCGTGTTGTACGTGCCATGCTCAGTTATGGATTCCTGTGGAATGAAGTGCGTGTCAAAGGCGGTGCTTATGGCGTTATGTGTGGATTCCCAAGTTCGGGAGA
>DJNB01000092.1:331-2833 GCA_002435545.1 Lachnoclostridium sp. UBA6475 | reverse complement strand
TACAAAAAGGTGGCAGAATATCTGCGGTCTTACGACGCAGAAGAGCGTGAGATGACAAAATCCATTATCGGTACGATCAGTGCGATCGATACACCGTTGACACCGCGTACCAAGGGAAGTCGTTCCATGGGAGCGTATTTTTCCGATATGAAAGTGGAAGATGTCCAGAGGGAAAGAGATGAGATTCTTTCTACATCAGTAGAAAATATTCGCCGCGCTGCCGATATGGTCGATGCGATATTGGCAGATGGCAGGATCTGCGTTCTTGGAAACGAAGAAAAAGTTAAAGAAAATGCGGAATTATTTGGCTGCATTGAGACGTTATAAACGAAGGAAAGGAGCAGCAGATGGAGGAGAAACGAACAAAAGAGCCGTTTAAATCGGGCTTTGTGTCGCTGGTAGGAAGACCGAATGTCGGAAAGTCTACGCTGATGAACCGGATCATCGGGCAGAAGATCGCGATCACGAGCAATAAGCCGCAGACGACGAGAAACCGGATTCAGACCGTATATCATGACGACAGAGGGCAGATTGTCTTTCTGGACACACCGGGAATCCACAAGGCAAAAAATAAACTCGGTGAATACATGGTTACGGTGGCAGAGCGTACATTTGACGAAGTGGATATGATCTTATGGCTGGTGGAAGCGACGACCTTTATCGGAAAGGGCGAACGCCACATCGCAGAACAGTTGAAAAAGGCACATATCCCTGTGATCTTAGTGATGAATAAGATCGATACCGTGAAGAAAGAAGAGCTTCTTGCCTGTATTGATGCTTACCGGCAGATCATGGAATTTGATGAGATCGTTCCGGTCTCTGCGTGGACCGGAGAAAGCGTGGATCACCTTGTTGATGTGATGTTCCGTTATCTCGAAGAGGGGCCGGCGTTTTACGACGATGATACCGTGACCGACCAGCCGGTGCGCCAGATTGTAGCGGAGCTGATCCGTGAAAAAGCACTCCGCCTGCTGGCAGATGAGATTCCGCACGGCATTGCGGTGGCGGTTGACCAGATGAAACTCCGCCATAACAATAAAAATATGTACGATATCGACGCGACGATCATCTGCGAACGGGATTCCCACAAAGGGATCATCATCGGAAAACAGGGACAGATGCTGAAAAAGATCGGTACGCAGGCGCGGCGCGAGATCGAAGAAATGCTTCAGAAAAAGGTCAACCTGAAACTGTGGGTGAAGGTAAAGAAGGACTGGCGCGACAGCGATTTTCTTTTGAAGAATTTCGGATACGATAAGAAAGAATAACAATTCCGGATCTCCGGTATCGTTACAGATGGAATAAAATCCCTCGTATAGATGGTTTCTGATGTGGAGATGATAGTAATATCAACAACGACGGAGGAAGCCATTATGAACAATAAGTTTTGGAATGAATTTTATCAATCCGGAAAGATTTCGGATTATCTGAATTATGTAAATTCATCGGAACATACGGCACGTTCCCAAAGCACATTTGGAGGCAGCCGCTATTCGGATGAGATGGAGAAGATGCAGGATGCAGGAAAAAGTGACAGGAATGGTGCTTTCGGGGACTCCCGTGGGGGAATACGATAAGCGGGTCGTGATCTTAACGCGGGAACGCGGCAAGATCTCTGCGTTTGCCAGGGGAGCAAGACGGCCAAAAAGTTCCCTGATCGCAGCGAGTGAACCATTTACCTTCGGTGAATTTGAACTTTACCGGGGAAGGGATTCGTATACGATCTCTTCGGTAAATGTGGAAAATTATTTTTCAGACATCCGGGAAGAATTGGAAGATATTTACATGGGTATGTATTTCTGTGAAGTGGCAGAGTATGTGACCATGGAAAATATGGATGCGCGTGAGATATTGAAATTGTTATACCAGTCCCTCCGTGCCTTAAAAGTACCTTCCCTTTCCCGTGAACTGGTAAGACGGATCTATGAGTTTAAACTGGTCGCTTTAAACGGGGAAGCTCCCCGTTTATTTGCGTGCATTGAGTGCGGCAGAAAAGACGAATTGTTTTATTTTCATGCACAGAAAGCCGGCATCCTGTGTGAAGCGTGTTATGAAAAAGAACCGTACAACGGACGGGGCGCTTACCATATCAGCGGTTCGACGACGTACATACTGCAGCGTATCGTGGCTTCCCCTGTCAAGACGCTGTACACGTTTTCCGTGTCAGAGCATGTGATGCAGGAATTGGATCTGGTTGTAAAGGATTATTTTGAAAAACACATTGACAAAAAATTTCAATCTGCGCAAATGTTAGATGATCTGCTCTTATTTTGAGACAATGACAAAATTTTTGTCTTTCTTTTTCGAAAACTATGTGGTATCATATACAATATACGTGTGTTAAGGAGGCTTCAATTCAATGGCAACAGAGAAGAGAGAGGAAGAAAAAGAAGAAGTTATATCAAAAAACTTTATCGAACAGGAAATTGAAAAAGATCTTGCTGAAGGTGTCTATACCGATATTATGACACGTTTCCCACCGGAGCCGAACGGCTATCTGCA
>DJNB01000092.1:0-160 GCA_002435545.1 Lachnoclostridium sp. UBA6475 | reverse complement strand
GGGAAAAAACCGCCGGTATATTTTGCATCCAATTATTTTGACCAGATGTACGAATGTGCCGTCAAACTGATCAAAAAAGGCAAAGCCTATGTATGTGACCTCACACCGGATGAGATCCGTGAATACCGTGGAACTTTGACGGAGCCGGGCAAAAACAGTC
>DJNB01000161.1:535-4236 GCA_002435545.1 Lachnoclostridium sp. UBA6475 | reverse complement strand
AAATTGGAAAATATTTCCGTGTTAAATGACGGCGAATTAAAAGAAATGATAGAGACGCCGGGAAAAGAGATTACCGATGCTCTTGCGGCAGCGGCGGACAAGGTGCGGAGAGAACATTATGGGGACGAGGTATATGTACGCGGGCTAATAGAATTTACCAATTATTGTAAAAATAACTGCTATTATTGCGGGATTCGGAGAGATAATCTGCATGCGGACAGATACCGCCTGACGAAGGAAGAAATTCTGGCGTGCTGTGACGAAGGATACCGTCTGGGATTTCGGACATTTGTGCTGCAGGGGGGCGAGGATCCGTATTATACCGATGACAGAGTGTGTGAAATTGTGGCGGAGATTCATCGAAAATTTCCCGATTGTGCCATCACTCTTTCCATCGGAGAAAAGCCAAGGGAAAGTTATCAGGCGTATTTTGATGCGGGTGCAGAGCGTTATCTGCTGCGTCATGAGACGGCGGCGGAAGAACATTATGGAAAACTGCATCCGGCGGAGATGAGTCTGGCAAACCGCAAAAAATGTCTGTTTGATCTGAAAGAGATCGGATATCAGGTGGGGGCGGGATTTATGGTGGATTCGCCATTTCAAACGACCGAAAATCTGGTGGCAGATCTTCGGTTTTTGCAGGAATTACAGCCGGATATGATCGGCATCGGACCGTATATTACGCATGGGGAGACCCCGTTTGCGGAGTATCCAAGCGGAAGTCTGGAAAAGACGCTGCGGATGGTTTCCCTATTGCGCCTGTTATTTCCGTATGCGCTGATCCCATCGACGACGGCGCTCGGAACGATCCACCCGGAGGGGCGTGAACTCGGATTAAAAGCAGGCGGAAATGTCGTGATGCCGAATCTTTCGCCGGTTTCCGTGAGAAAAAAATACGATCTGTATGAAAATAAAATCTGTACCGGAGAAGAGGCGGCACAGTGCCGCGGATGCCTGGAACAGCGGGTTGTGCGGGCGGGATACCGCATCGTGACGGACCGCGGCGATGTAAAGAGATAAAACAAAAGAGACAGAAAAAGAGCCGGCGCGGATTGGAACATTAACGCACGGCTCTTTCACTTTCTGCGATTTTATTTTTCTACATCTTTTAAAATGGAATCATAGCGGACTTTCAAAAAGGCTTTCATTTCCTTTACATTTGAATCGAATTGGCTTCGGTGCCAGTTGTCATTGATACCAAAATATCTTGTATAGAAATCCTGCATCAAAGGTTTGTACAACGTGGTAAGTTCATCTAATTTTTTACAGCAGGCATTGTATTCAAAATTCGTCGAACCGATTTCTTTGATCGTCGCAAGGAATTTCTCGTAAAATGTTTGGTTTTGGATCACGGCTGCGAAAAGGGGATCCATCTCCTTTGCTTTTGTAAAGGAAGCGGTTTCGGCATATTCACTGCCGTTTTTATAGAGTCCCATTGAAAATTCCGTATCATAGATCATATAACGCCATTTTCCATCGGCATAAGGATTCTCCTCGTCGGCAGTGCGGGCGCGCCATACGATATAATTTTTGCGGACATCATGACCGGAAGTGATCAGCCAGTCATTGTTGCCGATGTAGATTTCGGTTGCATAATAATCGGCAAAACTGTCGATATCCATGATCTTGCAAAATTCTTCATAGACGGCATTGTTCGTAAAATCTTTGTCCGCATAACTCATCAATTCCTCGTACAGGGCGTTGTCTTCTTCGGTCCCCTCGTCAAGTTCATCCTCTTTAAATACGACAACATTGTCTTTGTCAACGCCATAATTTTCTTCAAAATTATTGTCGCTGTAACGCTCGGTCAGATTGTACAGTCCCCAGTATTCTCCATTCAGGAAAAGGACACATGGGCGGACAGCCTGCGTGCCATAAGCGCGGTCAGTGACGCAGCTTTGGATAAAGACATCGCGGATCTTGGTCAGTTCGGTATCATTTCCGCCGTTGCGGAGCATAAATCCCTTGTATTTTTTGATCTGGTTTCCGTCTTTGTCAACATCGCCGGGGATCAAAGGATATTTCAGATTCTTCTGTCCGTAATCTTCGCGCAGGTAAAATTTAAAACTCTTTTGTCCGTACATACGGCTTGCACCGCCATGGAGACGCACACCCATCGGCGCGGAAAATTCGAGCTTTCCGGTGGCTGGATCAAAGTAGTCCATGGTCGCTTTGCGTTCCCAGTTCTTTCCGGACTGCGTGTAATTTCCTTCGTAATTCCAGTACGCCTTACTCTGGATAATGCCCTTTCCTTCCGCGGTCTTCCGCCATTCGTCATAGTAAGCGCCGAGGGCAAGGATGCCCGTGTTGTAGTCGAGCAGATCATCCGGGGCGATAACGACGGAAGCGACAGTGGCGCCGTTGTATTTAGTCATATTATTTCCGACAAAATAACTGTTTGTTATAACAGAACTTGCAGTACCATCCGGAGCAATGGCGGCTGCGCGGATGATGGTACATTTATCCACTTCGTCGTCGGCAGGTACATAATCGTATCCACTTCCGGCGATGCTCATTTTCTTTACATTTTGTCTCGAACACAATACATTTTCGCCGCCATTCCGGCAGGAGATATTGATGCTTCCGGTATAATGCCAAGAGTCTCTGGTTGGAATGCTGCCATCGGTTGTATAATAGATCTCCGTGCCAGGCTGGGAAGCCATATATAGGCGGAAAGAGTCTTTGTAAATGCCGGTCTTCTGCGAAAGAGCCGGAGCCGCCGGAACACCGTTTTCATAAGGAGCCATCGAGGTAAATGGCGTTTCGGACGGCACTGCCGGAGCCGGTGACGCAGAAGGTGTCGTTACAGCCGGTGAGTCCGTAGGCGTTCCGGCCGCCGGTGAAGCGGTTGCCGGTAAAATGCTTGACGAAGGCGCAGCGGTGGCTGGTGCCTGCGTTGACGGTATGGTTGACGGAGCAGCAGTCACCGTTGCTTTTGCGGCCCTTACCGTGACTGTGCAGACCAGTTTCTTTTTGGCTGTTTTTGCGGTGATCTTTGTCTTTCCTCTGCGAAGTGCTTTTACGACTCCTTTTTTCGAGACGGAAGCAATTTTCTTTTTGGAAGATGTCCAGCGGACTTTCTTTTTTGTTCCTTTTACTTTTAGTTTCTTTGTCTGTCCGACGGTCAGCGATAGTTTTTTCGCCGAGAGCCGGATCTTTGTTTTGGCCTGTGTGTCTGCCGGTGTCAGAGATGGCAGAAGAAGGCCGGCGGCCAGCACGACCGCAGTTGTTTTCATCCAGTTTTGTTTTTTCATAGAAACCTCCAATTTGTTCATATAATAGTAACTTTATCCCACGACAAATACCTATAGAAATTATATCATAATGGAAGAAAAAAAGATATAGAAAGTTTAGAAAAACTGTGGTAGAATAGAAAACAGATCTGACAAAGATAATTTGATGGCAGAAAGGAAATGAGACGATGCAGGAAAAGGGCGGAATGATGAACCGGATCAAAGATATCATCAATGGATCAACGGATGCAGAACGCGACCGCAAAGCGAGTATGCAGGGAAAGATCGATCAGGCGGATCACGTTTTTCAATTTTTTTTGCTCTTGTTTGGTCTGGGATTCTGGGTTGTTATGATTTTGAAAATGTTCTTATAGGAGAGAGCGCATATGGAATTTGAGATCGGACAGGTGATTAAGATGAAAAAGCCGCATCCGTGTGGGGAAAACCGGTGGGAGATCCTGCGTGTAG
>DJNB01000161.1:278-488 GCA_002435545.1 Lachnoclostridium sp. UBA6475 | reverse complement strand
GGATGGATTTCCGGTTAAAATGCCGGGGATGCGGACATCAGGTGATGGTTCCGCGGAAAGTGGTAGAGAAAAATTTTAAAGGTTTCTTATAAAAAATGCTTGCTTTTAGAGGATAATCATGGTAAAATGATATTCCGTGATGTAAAAATCATAATTCCTTGTTCTTTTCAGGGATTTATTCCCCTTGAGAAGAGCCAGAGACCAAAAGGA
>DJNB01000161.1:0-235 GCA_002435545.1 Lachnoclostridium sp. UBA6475 | reverse complement strand
TAGTTGTTAGTGCAAAAGTTGATGACGAAGTAAGAAATGCCACTGTCGAAAAAGCAAAAGAGTATATCACTGCTTTCGGCGGTACAATTACAAACGTCGATGAATGGGGCAAGAAAAAACTTGCTTATGAAATTCAGAAGATGAATGAAGGCTTTTATTACTTTATTCAGTTCGACTCAGAACCAGACACACCTGGTGAAATCGAACAGAGACTTCGCATTATGGACAACGTGCT
>DJNB01000074.1 GCA_002435545.1 Lachnoclostridium sp. UBA6475 | reverse complement strand
AATGAAGAATATGCAGCTTATGGCGTAAAGAACTGCAGCGTGACGATGTTTGATTTTTCGTATGACGCGGTTGTGTTTGACATGGATGGCGTGATCTTTGATTCGGAGCGGGCGACGATCGACTGCTGGCTGGAACTGGCTGATAAATATAACATTGAAAATATTGAAGAGTCTCTTCTTGCGTGCACCGGCACAACGAAAGTGCGGACGAAAGAAATTATGCAGGAGGCGTATGGCGAAGATTTCCCATATGATATGTATGCAAAAGAGGCATCGGCAATGTATCATGAAAAATACGACGGCGGAAGACTTCCGATGAAACAAGGGGTTGTAGAGCTGCTTACGTATTTAAAAGACAAAGGAAAGAAAATTGCATTGGCGTCCTCTACAAGAAAAGAGACGGTGATGAGCCAGTTAAGGGATGCAAAGATCCTTCCCTTTTTTGATGTTGTGATCTGTGGCGATATGGTAGAGCGAAGCAAACCGGCACCGGATATTTTCCTGAAAGCCTGTGAAGAACTGGGAGTAAAGCCGGAGCGTGCTTTTGGCATCGAAGATTCTTACAATGGCATCCGTGCGTCGCAAAGTGGCGGACTTCGTACTATCATGGTTCCGGATCTTCTTCCGGCCAATGAGGAAATGCGGGAACGTTCGGAAGTGGTGCTTACTACACTGCTGGATGTAATAAATTATCTGGAGGCATAAAATGGATTTACATAAAGGTTACAACCACACGGTTCAATATTATGAAACAGACAAAATGGGAATTACCCATCATTCCAATTACATCCGCTGGATGGAGGAAGCACGGGTGGATTTTCTGAAGCAGATTGGCTGGGATTATGACAAACTGGAGGAGATCGGGGTGATTTCACCGGTAACGGAAGTCAGCTGCAAGTATAAAAATACGACCACATTTGCCGATGAAATATGGATCGTTGTCTCGGTGGAAGAGTGCAAAGGAGTACGGTTAAAACTTTTGTATGAGATGGAAAAGGCAGATGGCACCTGCGTGTGCATGGCACATTCCGAACACTGCTTTGTGGATACAGAGGGGCGTCCGATCAATCTGAAAAAGAAATATCCGGAGTTTTATGAGGCAATTATCAGCCGCAAACAACAGTTGCCATCGTGAGGCTGTTGTGATATACTTAGTAAGTAAGGGGACATTTTGTTCTCTTATTATAAAAAATGCGGAGAACCGCACAATATATTATTAAAGGAGATATTGCTGTTTGAAGAAGAACAACACCTTGGAGATTGTGGGCTGACCGGGAGGTTTGCGCTGACACGATCTCACACAGACCTCCCGCCGCAAAGGCAATTGTAGTTGACAATTTTCAGGAGGCAGACGACGTCCGACGGACGCCGGCATTAAGCCGACAAAAGTAGAACGGAGAATAAATAATGAATAAAAACAACTTAAACATTCGTTTGGAAAACGAAACGGAATATCGCGAAGTAGAAAACCTGGTAAGAGAGTCATTCTGGAATGTATATCGTCCGGGATGCCTGGAGCATTTTGTATTGCATGAACTGAGAAAAGATCCGGATTTTGTGCCGGAACTCGACTTTGTACTGGAAAAAGATGGAAAAATCATTGGCCAGAATATGTTTATGCGGGCGGTGATCCAATCCGACGATGGCAGAGAAATTCCTATTATGACGATGGGACCGATCGGTATCCTCCCTGAGTTTAAGAGGATGGGGTATGGAAAATTTTTACTCGATCATTCTCTTGAAAGGGCAGCAGAACTGGGATGCGG
Source organism: Lachnoclostridium sp. UBA6475 (assembly GCA_002435545.1). Classification (GTDB taxonomy): domain Bacteria; phylum Bacillota; class Clostridia; order Lachnospirales; family Lachnospiraceae; genus Eubacterium_F. The sequence goes on along the minus strand of DJNB01000074.1, from coordinate 4,305 downwards.
AGCACTTTGCTTTGAAGGAAACATTGACTTTTACGGAAAAAGTGGTTTCCGGCCGGCAAGTGAGTTTGGAATACGCTATCATGGACTGCCGGAGGGAGAAGATGCTTCTTTCTTTTTGTGCAGGGAGCTGATTCCGGGATATCTCGACGGTATTACCGGAGAATACGCAACACCGCAAGGATATTACGTCGATGAGAAAGCTGCGGAGGAGTTTGATAAAATGTTTCCACCCAAGGAAAAATTAAAACTTCCGGGACAGTTGTTCTAATCATTGCGGTAAGTAATGCGGTAAGGAGGGACCCGCTTGCGGGAGGATTCCTTATCGCCGCTTGCGGTAAGGAGGGACCCGCTAGCGGGAGGATTCCTTATCGCTAGTTGCAGGAGGGATGGACGGATTTCCGCCCATCCCTTTTTCCAATCTTTGAATCGGATAGAGAAAGAGGGGATTATATTGTACGAAAGTATACAAGAAACGATGTATCTAATCCTTTTTTGGATTATTATAGGAGTAATTCCGGGAGTGCTTACTATCTGGAACATTTACAATTTCTTTGCAAAAAAGCCAAGATATAAGAGAATTATTGCGTGGCTGACGATCTGGATCGGTGGCTTTTTGTATTACTTTTTATACGAAGCCGGTTTTCAGCCGTCGGGGGACTGGAAGGAAGCTGTTTATGTCTATGAAACACATTATAGTATCTCGTCGCAATACGGCTGGACGGTAGTGGTTCCGGTTATACTGGGACTTATTGCACTGCTTCTTTTGTATAGTGTACAGGCAGACCGGCAGCCACCGCTTTTTGCCGCGTTTTTAATTGCTTTTGTAGTGATATTTAATATTATTTCTATTGTTTTTGCGATTCAGATCGGAAAGCAGATGAAGAGTCACAGCGACGGATTTGTCAATATGTTTTTATATCTGTATCAATTCAACCTTTTTGTGCTTTCTGTTTCGGCGGTCAAAAATCATATGAAGGAGCAGATAAAACTTTATCAGGCGAGACGAAAAAATGCGGAGAGTACAAAAATGGCATGGCTGTATTGCAGGATAAGATGCTTTGAGCGCTATCCCATGCTTGTATTTGCCTGTTTGTTTTTTATCATTGCGGTATTTGAGATTTTGTTTATCCTGGCCGGACAGGGCGCAGATGCGCCGGTCAAAGCCTTTACGGATACAGCGGACTGGACATTTTCGCAGCAGACGCCGCCCCCTCCGATGGAGTCGAGCGGGCATTATCTGTGTACGGTGGCAGCAGGCGGTCATAAAAAGATCGTGAAGCCGCTTCGGTATGGAACGAGAAGAGGACAGACGATCGTGGTAAACCGTCAATTGTGTATTGCCAATGCGTTTGAAGAATGGATACAGGAAAAATTTCCCAAAATTCACAAGGCGATAAGAAACTTTTATGACCGGTATGGATATCCGGTTTCCCAACATATTACAACCCCACTGCGGGCAGACGTGGTATATTTTTTGATGAAACCGCTGGAATGGGTGTTTGTAGTATTTTTGTATTTTGTTGACACACAGCCGGAGGAACGCATACGCAGACAGTATTTGCTGAAAAATCATATAAAGAATTGACACAATCTGCTAAAGATTAATACTATTTCTTTTTCGCAAAAATGTTTACAATACAAGGGAAGAACGAAATGATGCTTTTTATGTGAGAAGGAGAGATACGTATGGAGAAAAGAGCAGGTGTGTTAATACAAAATGAAAAAGAAGCAAATAAGGCTGCAGCGAAAGTTATGCGGATAACGTTTTTCATATTTACGCTGATTTACCTATTAAATGTGGCGGGCATTTTTGTTGTAGATATGAAAGTCATGACCGTTGCCTATGTTGCCGGATCCTTGCTTTTGTGGTTGCCTACAATTGTAGTCTGTGTATTGAAAAAACAAAACGGTTATGTAAAATATATGCTTATCGGGTGTTCTGTGTTGTTTGTTACGATTGTAACGGCGACACTGAGTTATCATGTGGTGATCATATATATTTATGCCATTGCGATTTCCAGTTTGTATTTTTCGAAAAAAATAAATATCATCACAACGATCGTATCGGTTGTGGGAGTCTCCGCGGCACAGGTGGTATGTTTTGTATTTGAAATACTCCCGGACAAAAATTTTACGAATATGTTTAAATTATTTTTGTATGGAATTGCACCAAGAGCAATGGCTTTGGTCGCGGTTGCGGCAATCTTTACCATGCTGTGTAGGCGGACTGCGGCACTGCTTTCCAATGTGATGAATGCAGAGCAGCAGGAACAGATGATCCGTGAGATGAAAGAGCTGCAGCAAAAATCGCAGCAGACATCCGAAGAACTGCGGAGAATGGTGCAGGAATTGTCTACGATCACGGAAAGTTCGATGGAAGCCAACGGACAGATTGCAGAAGAGACAAGTGGTGTGCTGGAAAGTTTTAGCGAGAATACCAATGAAATTACGGAAGTCAATGAGAGAACACAGGATATCAACAGCAGTCTGGAAAAACTGGGAGAGATGAATGGCAGGGTTTCTGAACTGGCACAGCAGAATAACAGCCGTACCAAAGAAAACCAGAAAAAGATGGACGATGCGACGGCAAGCATGGAGCAGATTCATGTAAGTACGAGAGAGTGTAAAGAGATTATCTGGCAGCTCGGCGAGGAGTCCAAAGAGATTCTTGGTATCATTCAGGTGATCACCGGAATCTCCAATCAGACCAATATCCTGGCATTGAATGCGGCCATTGAGGCAGCTAGAGCCGGCGAACATGGAAAAGGTTTTGCTGTGGTAGCCGGGGAGATTCAGAGCCTGGCAGAGCAGACAAAGACAGCAGTGGAAAATATTGGAAAGATCGTCACAGAAACAGTTCACCACACGGAAGAGGCAGTAGGTGTAATGGAGCAAAGTGTAACGCTTACCGAAAGAGGGATGGAAAGTATCCGCGAAGTTGGTAATTCGACGGCGGTAATTACCTCTTCCAACAATCAGATGTCAGATCAGATCTTAGAGATGGATAAGACCGTTGAAATAATCCGCAGGCAGAGTGCAGAGGTGGCAAAGGGCATGAACCAGGTCAATGAAAGCACCAAAAATAACTACGGAGCCATTGAACATGTGGCGGCGGCAACACAGGAAAACTGTGCCGGCGTGGAAGCCATTGAAGAGATGGTAGTGAGGATTAAGACAATCGCGGACAAAGCCAGTCATTACCAATAAAAGGGAGGAGGTCACTCCCGTTTTTGAAAGGTCGTTTGAAAACGTGGATTTAGTGGTTTCCCGTCAAGAAATGTTTTGTCAAAATCAATGATAATGTCTCTGCAGGGAGCAAGTGTACTCTGGTAAATTTTGGAAAGAACCGGATTTGTCTCTCTGGCAGAGGCTTTTGGAATGAGATCCATCATATGTCCTTCGAGTTTGCGGTAGTGCAGGGAGAGGAGCATAAGGGAGCGCAGGATCAGACGGCGTAACGTCTTGCCGGTCGTTACGAGCCATTTGTAAAACGCCATAGACTGTAACGATTTTTTGACGTCGCGTGGTGTCAGGTCAAAATGGCGGTAAACTCCATAGACCGCCTGAAGCGTCTGCTTATCCCAGCGGATGTGGCGCCAGAGAGGGTATAAAAATGGCTGGATGCCATCTTTTTTCATCAGATAGCGGTCAAATTCCATTTCCATGACAAGGTGGTTAAATCCCTTTTCTTTTGCCTTTTCATTGACGTACGTATGTGCTTCGCTGTCAAGCATAAAATGACAGATAAATCCAAGGAGATAGGCATATTCCGGGCAATGACGTCCTTTTTTCTGGATGGAGGAACGAACGGTTTCCAAAAAGGGAAGAAAGGGCTGTTTATGCTGGGCATGTCCCAAGGTATTAACGTGGCACGGAAGAAACGGACGGTAGAAGAACAAAAAGTCCGGTCCTTGCAATCCTGCTTTATAGGAAGAAGGATATTCCTGTATGATGTGACGTATTTCTTTTGGAAGTTCTTTGCAGACCTCTTTTCCAAAACGGTTATGTGCATAAAATGAAGGCATGATAAAACTCCTTTCAAATTTACTCTGTCTTTTTTTATATAATTGTAGTATACTAAATTTGATTTAAGTTATGCAATAGGAATTTGAAAACAGGAGAAAATAAATATATGTTAGAATCAATAAAGGGACTTAATGTAGTGGAAAAAAAGGGAGTGCCCTTTCTTCAATTTGAAATATTTGAAAATCAACCCGTGATCCATGGCTTTTCAACGCGCCTTGGCGGTGTGAGCAGGGGAGAATGGAGTTCTATGAATATCAGTTTTACACGCGGAGATAACGA
>DJNB01000243.1 GCA_002435545.1 Lachnoclostridium sp. UBA6475 | reverse complement strand
TCGGCGTTTGTCAAACGCCTATAAATAATTCATGTAAAGGAGAGATTAATTATGAAAACTTATGTAAACAATGCGTATGGAACTTTGAAAAAGGTATTGCTTTGTCCGATTGACAACTACCAGATCATGCCGATCAATTTTGTCGCAAAAAAGTGGATGGCAGAAGGCCACCAGATGGATTATGAACTTTGCAAAAAGCAGCATGAGGCTCTGCAGAAAGCCTACCGTGACAACGGTGTAGAAGTAGAACTGATGGAGCCAAAGGAAGGTTTGGTTTATGAGGTATTTGCCAGAGATTTTGGTATCTGTCTGAAAGAAGGATACGTTCTCGGACACTTTAAAGAGCCATGCCGTCAGGGAGAGACACCGGAGTATGAGAAAAAATTAGCAGAACTCGATGTCCCTTGTATCGCACGCTGTACCAGTGGATGCTTTGAAGGAGGAGACTTCTGTTTCCTGGATGAAAATACACTGCTTCACGGTGTGATCGACCGTACCGATATGGCAGGATTTAACAGTGTCAAAGAACAGCTGGATTCGCTGGGTTACGATGTGATCCCGGTTCCGGTTGCCCGTAAGTACCTGCACATCGATGTTTGTATCAATATTATTGCAAAAAATACCGTTATTATCTGTCCGGACATTTTGCCGGAAGGCGTAGTGGCAAGATTTGAACGCCGTGGATTTAATATGATCAAGATCACACCGGAAGAGGTAATGCAGTATTCTGCCAATATCCAGTCTCTGGGAAATGGGAAAGTAATTTCTTCCACGACAAATACAAAGGTAAACCAGATCATGAGAGATCTTGGACTGGAAGTAATTGAAGTAGATATCAGTGAGATCGTAAAAGGCGGTGGTGGTATCCACTGTATGACATTCCCATTGGTACGTGAAGCTGAATAATAAAACTGCGGCACATTAACCGTGCAGAAAGAGAGGATGCTTATGAAATCAAAATGGATAGCAATCGTTATGACGTTAATTATGGTAGTTTCTTTGACCGCTTGCGGAAGTTCCGGTGATAGTTCCCAGAGTTCCGGCAGCGGCGGAAAGGAAACACTGGTTGTCGTTACCTGGGGCGGTGAATTGGAGACGGCATTGAAAAAGGCAGCAGAAGGATTTGAAGAAGCCAATGATTGTACCCTGCAATGGGAATCGGCTCCGGATTATTCAAAAGTAAAGGCAATGGTCGATGCCGGAGATGTTCAGTGGGATGTTATGTCCTGCGACTCTGATTTTGCTTTCCGAGGCGGCAAGCAGGGGCTTTTGGAAAAAATGGATTACAATGTGATCGACAAAGACGGTATCGAAGAGTACTGCTCTGATTATGGAATCCCGGCTTATACCTGGGCCAATGTCATTGCTTACAATTCTGCCAAATATACCGCGGAGACAGCACCACAGACATGGGCGGACTTTTGGGATACCGATAAGTTCCCGGGGGAAAGAAGTTTCTATAAATTCCCATATCAGACATTGGAAGTGGCACTTCTGGCAGACGGTGTGTCAAAAGATGAATTGTATCCATTGGATGTAGACCGTGCGCTGAAGAGCCTTGACAAAATCAAGGACAAAGTAAGTACCTGGTGGGAAAGCGGTGCGCAGCCACAGCAGATGCTCTCTTCCGGACAGGTTGATCTGATCTCTGCCTGGGCAGGCCGGATCAATAGTGCCAAAGCCGAAGGATCACAGGTAGACATCGTGATGAATCAGGCCATTGTTGTTACGGACAGCTGGGTTGTTCCAAAGGGAACAAAGCACAAAGAATTAGCAATGAAATTCCTGAATTTTATCACTCGTGCGGAAGCCGGCAAAACATTTTCCGAAAATATCACATACGGTCCGGCAAACGAAAAAGCCTATGATCTGTTAGACCAGAGTATCATTGATACCCTGCCGAGTGCACCGAAGTATAAAGATTTAGTAGCAACTTATGATCCGGAATATTGGGCAGAAAATTATGACGCAGTAAATGAGAAGTTCCAGGCATGGCTTCTGGAGTAATAAAGGAAACGATGGATTGGCAGGGGGCGGCGGTAAGCCGCCCTCTTTAAAAACAGAGAGGAGTGGAGACCATGTATCAATGCAGCAGAGAAAGAATGGAAGAAAAGATAAAGACATTTTCGAAAATAGGAGATGCCGGACATGGAGGGATTACGCGATATTCGCTGTCGGAAGAAGCATTAGAGGCAAGAAGGGAATTTGTACGCCGAATGGAGGCGATAGGGGCTGAGATCACAACAGATGACATGGCAAATATATATGCGACGATACCGGGAAGTGAAGAGGGAAAGAGAATATGTATGGGATCGCATGCGGATTCTGTAAAAAATGGAGGAAACTACGATGGGATTCTCGGCGTAATGTCAGCAATGGAAGTATTGGAAACCGTTGTGGAAAAAAAGATACCGCATAAACATCCTTTGACGGCGATGATCTGGACCAATGAAGAGGGATCTTTGTATCCGCCGGTTATGATGAGTTCCGGAGTGGTATGTTATGATTATCTTCCACCGGATATACAGCGCAGTTACCGGTATGAGGATATGATGAAATCGGTCAGTATGGAAGATGGAAAGACGACATTTGAAAGCCGGTTGAAAAAATCCGGATTTGTGGGAGCAAAGGAAAACCGGATGTCGCCGGAAAATACACTGTGTGATTTTGAAACACACATTGAGCAGGGGCCGATCTTGGACGATGCGGGAAAAGATCTTGGTGTGGTAGACTGTGTATTGGGAATGTATCATTACCGCGTGCGGTTTTACGGACAGACGACGCACGCCGGAACATTTCCGATGCCAAAGCGGAAAGATGCTTTTTTTGCCGCTGCAAAAGCATTGTCGTATCTGCACGAAAAAATCGATGCCCTTGAAATTGAAAATCTGGTGTATACGACAGGAGAAGTGGTCTGCCATCCGAATATCAATACGTGCGTGCCGGATTATTTTGATTTTTCATTTGATGTAAGGCACGAAGATTCCAGGCAGTTGGATAAGGTGGCAGCCGTTGTCGAATCGCTGAAAACGATGGAGTTCTGCGGCTGTCGCTGCGAAGTGGAAAAAATATGGAAACGGGATACGGTATGGTGGAATGAAAAACTGGTAGGATATGTAAAAGAAGTGGCACAAGAGATGGAGATCAAGCATCAGTTTATCCACTCCGGAGCGGGACATGATGCTCAATTTATCTCTTATATGGTTCCTACCACGATGATATTTGCCCCTTCTGTAAAAGGGTTATCACATTGCGAAGATGAATATACCAGTGTGGAACACTGCACGCTGGCAGCCTCCGTCATGCTGAACGCGGTTTTAAAAGCAGACAGCGAAGGCGTTTGAGGCGGCCTTTAAAATAGTAACAGCGTTATATATACGCCGGCGATCGCGCCGAGTGCCACGACCACGAGTCCGCGTTTGAAAAAACTGAGGATCAGCGCAATGACGGTTCCGACGACTGCGGCGGCAGGGTTGCCGGCAGATGAAAAAATGTCAGGAAATGTCAATGCCCCAAGTACGGCATAAGGCGTATAATCCAAAAAAATTTTCAGATAAACGGATTTGATCTCGCGCCGGAAAAAAGTGATCGGGACAAAGCGCGGGATATAAGTAACGACAGCCATTACGGCGATCGCGATCAAACAATAACGTAAATTCATATCAGACCTCACTTTCTGGCGGCGTGTCGCCTGTGTCAGAAATCGGTTCCGGGAAAAGCCAGGCGCCGATCCCGGCGGCAATGATGGTTGACAAGATCACGCGGAATCCCGAAGAAATGTGGTTTAGTCCGGGAACGTAGCGGATAATGCACGAACAAAGTACCGCAAGAAGGACAACGAAGCAGACATTTTTCTTTTCACGGGCGGCAGGTACGATCAGCGCGATAAACATTGCGTAGAGGCCGATTCCCATGGCGGATTGAAGTTCTGCCGGCAGCAGAGTGGAAATCGTTCCACCTAAAAATGTTCCGAGAACCCATCCGATAAACGGAAGGGTGATCAGTCCACCGAAAAATCCGGCACCGATCTGTCCCGGTTCCATTGAAGCCATGACAAAAGTTTCGTCTGTAATACAAAAACTGAGGATCAGGCGTTTCCATACCGGAACGTCCTGCCGGAGCTTTTGTGACAGCGAAAGTGACATCAGGGAATACCGCAGATTGATGACAAATGTTGTCAGTGCGATCTCCAGATAACCGGCGCCTGCAAAAATCAGATTGGTGCCGGCAAGCTGGCCTGCGGAGGTTACATTGGTGAGTGAGATCAATACGGCAGCCCACACGGGAATACCGCCGGATACTGCCATAAAGCCAAACGTAAAAGAAACCGGGAGATATCCGAGAAAGATCGGAAATCCCCGTTTCAATCCATACATAAATGAATTCATATTAATCTTCTTTTTCTGCCTCCATTTCCAATGTTTCGATCACGGAAGTACAATGAGGACAGCGGGTTGCTTTGATGTCAATTTTGCTGTAGCAGAAAGGACAATTTTTTTCGGTAGGAACTTCTTCCTCCGCATCTTTTCTGTGCCCCAGACTGGCAAGCGCATTCATTCCTTTCACGAGCAGGAAAATTACAAATACCATGATCAGGAAATTGATCACCGCGGTCAGAAAAGAACCGTATTTCACATCGACATCACCGATGGTTAGCACCAGGTAACTCAGGTCAGTGTTCGCTATCAAACCGATCAACGGCGAAAGCACGTCGTTTACCATCGAGTTGATGATCGCCTGAAAAGCGGCACCGATGATAACACCAATTGCCAGATCCATGACGTTTCCACGCAGGGCAAATTCTTTAAATTCCTGTAAAAATTTCTTCATAGTCGTTCTCATCCTCCTAAGTAATTTGAATTTGTAAAAATATCAAATTGTGTATGATATATAAGTATAGCACAGTCGTAAGGCTGAGGTCAAATAGAAAAGGCTTGACACCGCGCACATTGCCATTTATGATGAAGAAAAAACAAACAGGAGACAATATGTTAAGACAAGATCAATTTGTAACCCCGCTGCTTGCGTGGTACGATAAAAATAAACGGGAAATGGTATGGCGCGACCGCGAAAATGCGTATTATACCTGGATTTCGGAAATTATGCTGCAGCAGACACGGATCGAGGCAGCGAAAGATTATTTTGTGCGGTTTACGGAGGAACTTCCAGATATCCGGAGCCTTGCCAATGTGCCGCAGGAGAGGCTTTTAAAATTGTGGGAGGGACTCGGATATTATAACCGTGCCAAAAATTTACAAAAGACAGCAAAGATATTAGTGGAACAATATGGGGCAGAACTGCCGGCAGATTATGAAAAGCTGCTTGCACTGCCGGGAATCGGACCGTATACGGCGGGGGCAATCGCTTCGATTGCATATGGGATCAAGGTGCCTGCGGTGGATGGCAACGTGCTTCGCGTGATGATGCGTTATCAGGCAAGTTTGGAAGATGTTTCCAAAATGTCTGTGCGCCGCCGGGTAGAAGGTGAGTTGACGGACGTAATGCCGGAGCGGCCGGGAGATTTCAACCAGGCGATCATGGAACTTGGCGAGGTGGTCTGCATCCCCAATGGAACGCCGCTCTGCGACCGGTGTCCGTTGGCGCTGACCTGCGAGGCAAAACAAAATGGCGAGCCGGAACAATACCCGCGGAAGATCGAAAAGAAACCGCGCAAGATCGAGAAAAAGACGATATTAATTTTTGAAAAAGAGGGAATGTTTGGAATTGCCAAGCGGGAAAATAAAGGACTGCTGGCGGGGCTGTATGAGTTTCCTTCCTTTGACGGCCATTTTAATAAGAAAGAACTGGAAGAAAAACTGGCAGGGGAAGGAATTATTGTAAAAAAAATCCAGTCGCTTGGAGCGGCAAAGCACATTTTTTCTCATATTGAATGGCATATGAAAGGCTATTTCATCGAACTTTCGCCGTCCGGGAAGCAGCCGGAACTGCTCTTTGCTTCGCTGGAAGAGGTCGAAGACAGGTACAGTCTGCCGACCGCATTTCGGGCGTATCGAGAGAAAATGAAAAAAATTCTCAATAAGTAAAAAAAGGGGTGGAGTTTCTCGGAAAAAAGGTGTATTATAAAGGGAAATACAATTGACAGGAGGAATTCACTATGTTGAAATGTTTAAAGAAAATCGATAAAAAAGCGACAGGACTTGTAGCAGCCGGCGTACTGCTTGGAACCGCCGGTGTGAAGATCCTGGGAAGCAAAGACGCAAAGAAATTGTACACCAATTGTACGGCAGCAGTTCTTCGGGCAAAAGACTGTGTGATGAAGACTGCAACTAAGATTCAGGAGAATGCAGAGGACATCTATGCAGAGGCACAGATCATCAACGAAGAGCGTGCCAATGAGGACTTTGTAGATGGCGAAGAGGAAACTACAGATGAGATTCAGGATTGAGCATGAACTAAAGGGGCGCATGCGTCTCCATGTCTGTACGAAGAAGATGTCGTATGAAGAGGCGGATACGCTTCAGTATTATCTGGGAAGTTTTCCGTTTGTGACAAAAGTTAAGGTTCATGAAAATATAGGAAATGTCACCGTGAATTACGTGGGGCCGCGTAAGCAGCTGTGTGAGGCGCTTGCCGCATATCAGCCGGAAAAGGTGGATGTTCCGGACGAGTTTCTTCATAATTCCGGACGGAAGTTAAATGAAGAGTACAAGGCGAAACTCATCAATAAGGTGCTGTTTATGGCAGGGGCAAAATTATTTCTGCCGGCACCGGTCCGCACGGTGATAACAGTGGTAAAAGCTGGAAAATATTGGAAAGAAGGCATACGGACACTGGCGCGCCGGAAGATTGAAGTGCCGGTGCTGGATGCGACGGCGATCGGCGTGTCGGTGCTGCGCGGTGATATGAATTCCGCCAACTCGATCATGTTTTTGCTTGGGATCGGTGAGATCCTGGAAGAGTGGACGCACAAAAAGTCGGTCGAAGATCTGGCGAGAAGTATGTCTTTGAATATAACCAAAGTATGGCAGTTAGTGGAGGGAAAAGAAGTGCTGGTTCCGTCCAATACAATCGTGCCGGGAGACGAAGTAGTTGTCCATATGGGAAATGTGATCCCGTTTGACGGCGTTGTGACGAGCGGAGATGCGATGGTCAATCAGGCATCGCTGACCGGAGAACCGCTTCCTGTCCATAAAACGACCGAAGGTTATGTTTATGCCGGAACCGTTGTGGAAGATGGTGACCTCACGCTTCGCGTGGAAAAATCAGCAGGCGGCACACGGTTTGAAAAGGTCGTTGCGATGATTGAGGATTCGGAGAAATTAAAATCTTCACTGGAAGGAAAGGCAGAACATCTTGCCGACCGTCTTGTGCCATACACACTTGCCGGTACCGGTTTGGTATATCTTCTTACGCGAAATGTGACGAAGACGCTGGCAGTACTGATGGTAGATTTTTCCTGCGCTCTGAAACTTGCGATGCCGATTTCCGTGCTTTCTGCAATACGGGAGGCCAGCCATTATCAGGTGACCGTAAAAGGTGGAAAATATCTGGAGGCAATGTCAGAAGCGGATACGATCGTATTTGACAAAACCGGAACGCTGACGAAAGCGCAGCCGACGGTGGTGGACGTAATCCCATTCTGCGAGGCAGGACCGGATGAATTACTTCGCATTGCAGCTTGTCTGGAAGAACATTTTCCACACTCTATGGCAAAAGCTGTCGTGGATGCGGCGGCACAGAAAGGACTTGTGCATGAAGAGATCCATTCCAAAGTGGAATACATCGTCGCGCACGGAATTTCGTCCTTTGTGGAAGGAAAAAAAGCAGTGATCGGAAGCGCACATTTTATCTTTGAAGATGAAAAATGTGTTGTACCGGAAGGCTATCAGAGCCGGTTTGATTCGCTGCCGGAAGAGTATTCGCATTTATATCTGGCAGTGGATGGAAAACTCTGCGCGGTAATCTGCATCGAAGATCCGCTTCGGGAAGAGGCAGCCGAAGTCATTCAGGAATTGAAGAAAGTCGGCATCAAAAATGTGGTTATGATGACGGGAGACAGTAATCGTACTGCACGCGCCATCGCTGCGCGGGTTGGTGTAGACCGGTATTTTGCCGAAGTGTTGCCGGAAGATAAGGCGCATTTTGTCGAAAAAGCGAAAGCAAATGGTTCGAAGGTTATCATGATCGGAGATGGAATCAACGACTCGCCGGCATTGTCGGCGGCAGATGTGGGCATTGCCATCAGTGACGGAGCCGAGATTGCGCGTGAGATCGCAGATGTGACGGTTGGAGCGGACAACCTGTATCAGATCGTGACATTGAAACGGATCAGCAATGCGCTGATGAAACGCATTCATACGAATTATCGTCGGATCGTTGCCATCAATGCCGGTTTGATCGTTCTTGGCGTAGCAGGTGTGATCCGGCCTACGACATCGGCGCTGCTTCACAATTCTTCGACCCTTGTGATCAGTCTGGAAAGCATGAAAAATCTGCTGGAAGGATGAGAAAAAGAATGGATGAATAATAATGCGGGCGGGCTGCTCTATTTGGAACAGTCCGCCCGTAATTTATCGTTTCGCTGGTTGCTGTAACTTAGTCATTGTAACCATTTGGATTCATGCTCTGCCATTTCCACGAATCGGCACACATATCTTCCAGGTCGTATTTTGCTGTCCAGTGAAGTTCTTTCTCTGCTTTGTCGCATTTGGAATACAGCTCGTCCAGATCGCCGGCACGGCGCGGTTTGATCTCGTAAGGAATCTTTTTGCCACAGGCCTTTTCATAGGCATGAACGACATCCAAAACACTGGAACCCTTTCCCGTACCGAGATTGTAGATTTTTACGCCGCAGTTTTCTTTGATTTTCTCTAACGCTTTTACGTGACCGTCAGCAAGATCAACTACATGCACGTAATCACGGACACCGGTGCCATCGTGTGTCTTGTAGTCATCGCCAAATACACCGAGGCATTCGCGTTTGCCGACAGCAACCTGTGATACGTAAGGCACGAGGTTATTTGGAATACCCTTTGGATCCTCGCCGATCAGACCGCTCTTGTGTGCTCCGATTGGATTGAAATAGCGGAGCAGGATGACATTCCAGGAATTGTCAGCGGTGTGCAGGTCGGTAAGGATCTGTTCTAACATCCATTTGGTCCAGCCATACGGATTGGTTGGGGAACCTTTCGGACATTCTTCTGTGATCGGGATAAAAGCAGGATCTCCGTAAACGGTCGCGGAGGAACTGAAAATGATATTTTTCACGTTATGGTTCCGCATGCAGTCTACGAGATGCAGTGTTCCGGTAATGTTGTTGTGATAATACTCAATCGGTTTTTCCACCGATTCGCCGACGGCTTTTAACCCGGCAAAATGAATGACCGCGTCAACATTTTCTTTGGCAAATACGTCGTCGAGAGCTTCTTTATCTAACAGATCGACTTCGTAAAAAGCAGGTTTTTTTCCTGTAATCTCGGCGATGCGTTCCACTGCTTTCTCATTGGAATTATAAAGATTATCTACGATCACGACCTCGTAGTCATTTTCCAGCAGATCAACACATGTATGGCTGCCGATGTAGCCGGCGCCTCCGGTAACTAAAATTTTCATATAGAATCTCCTTTCAGTATGGGTTGTAATTATCAAGTAAAATGGCGTGCAGTCGGCGCATTTTACAGCTTATGTGCGCCGTCGCCAATTTCAACACTGTAAAATTCTGGAATTTTCCCGCAGCTCTTTTTATAAGCATCGGAAAGTGCTTCCTTGAAATCCTCTATCTTATCCGAAGCGACAAGGCTGACGGTGCATCCGCCAAATCCGCCGCCGGTAATGCGGCTTCCGAGCACGTAAGGCAAAGCCCACGCTGTCTCCACCAGCGTGTCAATTTCTGGGCAGGAAACTTCATAATCATCGCGCAGAGAGAGGTGGGACGCATTCATTAATTTTCCGAATGTGTCAAGATCATTTTCCTTTAATGCTTTTACGGCGGCAATGGTCCGCCGGTTTTCGGACACCGCGTGCCGCACGCGCTTTTGGACGATCTCATCGCGGATAAGGTGTTTGTTCACTTCAAACTGATGGTCGGTAAGATCTCCCAGCGACGAGATATCAAGGGCACACTGCAGCATAAGCAGGCCTTTTTCGCATTCACGCCGCCGGTCGTTGTAAGCCGAGGAAACCAGGCTGTGTTTCACCAGACTGTTCGTAATTACCAATTGATAATTTCCAAGATTTACCGGCACCCATTCATAATCAAGCGTGTTCGTATCCAGGAAGATCGCGTGATCCTTTTTCCCCATCGCAGAAGCAAATTGATCCATGATGCCGC
>DJNB01000122.1 GCA_002435545.1 Lachnoclostridium sp. UBA6475 | reverse complement strand
AAACAGCTCCCCACGTAAGTCCTCCGCCAAAGCCGGACAAGATCAGTTTGTCTCCCTCTTCCAGAAGATTATTTTTATTCAGCTCATCAAGAAGGATCGGAATACTTGCCGACGACGTATTTCCATAGTGATCCAGATTCATCGGAATCTTATCCATATCTACTTTCAGACGTTTGGCGATCAATTCCAGGATGCGCCGATTCGCCTGATGAAGCACAAAATATTTAATCTCGTCTGCTTCGGTATTCGTCTTTTTCAAAATCTGTTTGATATATTTTGGCACCGTTGTCACCGCAAAACGGAACACCGCCTGTCCATTCATCTGAATATAATCTTTCTTTCTGCGGCTCTTGTAAAATGGATTCTGGATGCCACGTCCTTTACACGTAAGCACTTCGCCCTGTGTACCGTCCGAACCGGTCACACTCGCAAGGATACCACCTTTTCCTTCCACTTTACGCAGGATGGCAGCACCCGCACCATCGCCAAACAAAATGCACGTACTGCGGTCAGACCAGTCCACTTCACGCGACAATGTCTCTGCACCGATGACAAGAACCGTCTTTGCCATCCCGGTCTCCAGATACGCATCCGCTGTATTCAAGCCAAATAAAAATCCGGAGCAGGCCGCATTTAAATCAAAGCAGGTCGCACGGATCGCCCCGATCTCTCCCTGCACCTGACAGGAAGTATTTGGTACATAAGTATCTGCCGAAACCGTGGCAACGATGATCAGATCAATTTCCTCTGCCGTCACACCGGCATCTTCCATCGCATTCCTTGCGGCCTGTGTCGCCATATAGGTTGTCCCCTCTTTGCTTCCGCTTGACAGCCGCCGCTCTTTGATCCCGGTACGCTGGCTGATCCATTCGTCGTTAGTATCCACGATCGTAGACAAAAAATGATTATCCGCCACATTTTCCGGTAAATAGCTTCCCGTTCCAATTATTTTTATAGCCATGTCAATCCTCCAAAAAATCAAACCATTGTTGTATACATAATTATGACGGCGTCCACCACACTCTTTGCGATAACCGCCGCCGTCTATAATTATTATAAAATAGCCGGATTTATTTGTCAATCGTAGCAATTAAAACCACGTCATCATGGTATTGATTACTACATCCTGTCGCTTTCTCTGACTTCTCTTTTCTTTCCCGGCAATATGAAAAGCCCTCCTTACCAAAATAGGATAAAGAGGGCTGTTATTAATTTCTAATCTTATACTACAAATTAGATTCGTTTCAAATATTCACCGGTACGTGTATCGATCTGGATCTTATCTCCCTGGTTTACGAAAATCGGTACATTTACCTGAGCACCTGTCTCAACCGTAGCCGGTTTTGTAACGTTTGTAGCTGTGTCACCTTTGACACCCGGCTCTGTCTCTGTTACTTCCAATTCTACGAACATCGGTGGCTCTACGGAGAAGATATTTCCTTTGTAAGAAACCATCTTAACCATATCATTTTCTTTTACAAATTTCATAGCATCGCCTACCGTCTCTTCCGGCAAAGCGATCTGATCGTATGTCTCCATATCCATGAAGTTATACATATCACCCTCAGAATACAGATACTGCATATCTTTCTTGTCGATATGAGCCTGTGGATATTTTTCATTTGGACGGAAAGTTCTTTCTACAGCTCCACCATCCACTACATTTTTCAATTTTGTACGTACGAATGCAGCACCTTTTCCTGGTTTTACGTGCTGGAATTCAAGAATCTGGTATACGACACCATCAATCTCAATTGTCAATCCGTTTTTAAAATCTCCTGCTGAAATCATAACAGTTCCTCCTAAAATTTTCTATATGCAGAACTCCTCTGCAAGTATTGTTCTTGATAAAAGCAATATATCTACTCACTATTTTATTATATTTGAAAGATTTTTTCAAGAAAAACTTTCCATAGAATTGATATTATTTGCATTTTTCTATAATTTCTTCCGCAATTTCCGCCGCAGTCTTCCCATCGGTTGCTACCCGGATCGTCGCTGCCTTTTCATAAAAAGGGCGGCGTTTTTCCATCAACTGGCGGATGTAAGGCACATTCATATTGCCATTTAAAAGCGGGCGGTCTGTGCTGTCTTTCACTCTCTCATAGATGGTCTCCGGCGTCGCCGTCAACAGTACGATATTTCCAATCGCACGCAGTTTTTTCACATTGATATCGCGAAGTGCCATTCCTCCGCCACACGAAATGATTCCCGGCGGAAGGGTTCCCAGTTCATCGATGAGGTCTGTCTCTAACCGGCGGAAATATGCCTCGCCTTTTTCCTCGAAAATCTGTGAGATCGGACAACCTTGTTCTTCCACAATTTGCTTATCCGTGTCCACTTCCGGACGGCCGGTAAGCTCATGGAGTTTGTGGGATATCGTAGATTTTCCCACACCCATAAATCCAATCAGGCTGATCTGGTCTCCTCCGGCGTAAATCTTGTCAAATACTGCCGTCATGGCATCCAGCTCAATCTGCCCCGGTGCCGAAGCCTTTCCGGCGCAGCCAAACGATACCGTCGATCCATACAGGCCGCCATATAACCTTGACATCTCACCGGCTTTTCCCATGCTCATCGTAATCAACGGAAACTCCGGATACGCCGCGCTCATCTTCTCCGTAGCAGAAAGAAGCCGCATAACATCTTCCCGCTGCTCTTCGTCAGTTCCTGCCGGCATACAGGCTGCTTTGCCGATATCCACACCAAGTTCCCGAGCCTCTTCCAAAATCGCGGTCAACTCTTCTTCCGAAGGTGTTTTTTCAAAATTATGATACGAGCCGATCACCTTTACTCCATTGGCTTTCGCTTCCGCAACAACCGCGGATACGATTTCTTTTCCGCGATGGATCTCCACGTCAATATAATCCGTCTTTCCCTCTGACAAAATTTTACAAATCGTCTCCGGATAAGGGAATCGGTCTCCGTTACTCTCACCGCCTTCGTTTGTCGTGCGGATCGTCGTTATCAGTTCTTTATTTCCAAGAATTTCCTTTAATTCTTTCGTTACAGCCGGAATCTCTCTTTCATATCCTGCGAAAAAGTCTACACGCCATTCCACCATTTCTGCCGGAAGGGTAGCAAATCGCCGCGCGGTATCCGTAATCTCATCCCGCGTTACCGCTGTGACCGGGATACAGATCTTAGGTCTGTTTGTCATTGTATTTCCATCCTTTCTTTTGGGGAATGTGTGATGTCTTCGCAGCCGTCTTCTGTAATGACAACGACATCTTCAATACGTACTCCGCCAAATCCTTCTACATAGATTCCCGGTTCTACCGTAATGACCATTCCCGGTTCGATCACACTTTCTTCCCGTTTGGAAAAGCATGGTGTCTCGTGGATTTCGAGTCCTACACTATGTCCGAGGGCGTGTCCGAAGCACTCTCCATACCCTGCCTCTGTTATGATATCACGCGCAATGGCATCGACCTCTCTGCCCGTCATCCCCGGCTTGATTGCCTGAATCGCCGCCATTTGCGCCCGCAGTACGACATCGTAAATTTCCTTCTGCTTGTCATCGGCTCTGCCGTACACAATCGTACGCGTCATATCAGAACAATATCCATTGACCAGACAGCCAAAATCCATCGTCAGG
>DJNB01000109.1 GCA_002435545.1 Lachnoclostridium sp. UBA6475 | reverse complement strand
ATTGTGTGCTGATATTTCTATCCAAAGTCCTGACACTCCAACTTTCATTTGCCGCTTCGTTCATATACCATAATCGGGCATTCTCATCCGGCACACGTAAAAGTGCTCTAAAATGAGACCAATTCAGATTGTGAACACATGTGTTCACAATCTGCTCATCTGGAAAAGCAAGATAAAATTTACGAAAATATTGCAGATTCCTTTTAGAAAAACTTTTTCCATATTCTTTTGTGAGTTCATCCGCTAATGCCTCAATTAAAGCCTGACCATATTTTGCTCTTTCTTTTCCTGCCTGTTCCTGTTCCACAATACGCTTACCTACATGCCAATAGGTAAGCACCATAGCTTTATTTGCTGCATTATAAGCCACTTCACGACCAGATGAAATAATTCCTTTTATGTCAGTAATCACATTCTGATAGTTAACGATATCATTTGCCATATCAACTTACCTCTCTTTCCAGCTCTCTATAAATTCTTACTCTTTTCTACTCTGATAACTTTGCTCTGTTTTTAATCGTATTATCAACCTCTGCAATCCGAACTGCAACCTTCTTTACTTCCATCAGCTTCCATGCTTCTAAACAGATTAAGAATTCCTCTGTTCCGTCTTTTTCTATTTTATCAAGAACAAGCATGACAACTTGCCTGTTTACATCTTTCATTTCAAAAATAACGCGGGCATTCTTTTCTTTTATATCCAGACAAAATCTCTGATAAAGCTCTTCCGCAAATGTTTCTTTCTCTATTTCCCATCCCTTTTCTGAAAACACTAATAACGGAAGGCGATAATCATACTTAATCCTGAGGTAATCTTTCTTAATCATCCAATCAATGCACTTGCTGATATCATCTAATTTCATGTCATGATAATATCCATAAGCAGGGCATTCATTCAATTTATATTCTAATATCTTTTTATCCTTTGAACCCTTTAATATTTTAGCCAGCATACTTCTCCCGCCAGTTGAAATCAAATCATCTGCACCTCTTAGAATCACCCGGATATCTTCCATTGGCAAATCCCTTATTTCTCCTGCATCAAGAACAACCGGCACTCTGCGTACTTTCCTACTCATCCGTCATCCTCCTGTACCCATATTATGAAGCTTCTTTTCCAATGATTTTTCCGTTAATTTCTTTGACATTTCAATATCACCTCTCCACAAAGTATTTGTTTGATTATTTGTCCCAACAAAATTTTATCATTATTCCAACCTCTGTTCAACTAAAACTTTTTCCATTATACAATGCAAAATAAAAAAGACTCCACTCGCCATGAATGAAGCCTCCTGATATATGTATACATCCTACAGCATATTATCTGCAGGATGCCTCCCGGTGTGGCACCGTTTGCAAAGAACTTAGCACCGTATTTTTCTGTAGCGATAGCAAGTCCGATAGCGTTCTTGGCCATAGCGATTGGAGAGTAACCGACCAGACCGTCAAAGCCGAGGCCCGGAACATGGAGAACATCGGACGGTTTCAAGATTACGGTTCCATTCTTCAGGGTAGGTGCATCTGAATCCTGCATTTGATATTGATAGTAGAGGTGACCTTTATCGTCACAATCCACACTCATTCGATTGGCCATCAGCGGATAGAGAGCGATGACTTCACCTTTGCCAGAGTTGCTTCCACCAAAAAGAAAACGATAGGCGCTGCCATTGGCACTCTTTTCTCTGGAATGAAATAGCCCCGATAAAAATCCCATAAATATTCCTTTCTGCATTAAGAGGCGTATAAAATTTAAAGTTTTGTCATAAAATAATTTATGCAAATGCTTGCAATTGCAAGCAAAAGCGAATATAATAAAGAAAAAGGAGGCGATACTATGGCAAATACATCCGCTGTTTATGCAAGAATAGATACGAATCTCAAGGATAATGCTGAGAGCATTCTTTCTCAGCTTGGCATTTCTCCATCCAGTGCAATTCAGATGCTTTATAGCCAGATCGTACTGAAAAAGGGTATGCCATTTGAATTGAAACTTCCTTCTTCTAAGCCATTAGCTGTTGGTGCAATGACCAGAGAAGAGCTTGATGCAGAACTCCAGAAGGGTGTTGATTCCATCAAAGCAGGAAAGGTATATTCTGCAGATGAAGTCGATGCGGCACTTGCAAAGGAGTTTGGCATATGACGGATAGCTACAATGTCGGCTATTCTGTAGATGCACTTGGTGATTTACGTGAAATCTATTCGTACATTGCGAATGAACTTCTTGTTCCGGAGACAGCCGCAGCTCAGCTGGGGCGCATACGAAAGGAAGTTCGTTCATTGGATTTCATGCCAGCTCGTTATACATTAGTTGAATGGGAGCCTTGGCATTCGATGAAAATGCATCAGCTTTCGGTAGACAACTTTATTGTGTATTATCTTGTCGATGATAAAGAGAGGACAGTTACAGTAGCACGAATATTCTACGGTGGTCGAGATATCGAAGGAATTATAAATTCAAATAAATAAACAGAAGTGGAGCTTTTTGTGTGAAAACAAGAGTTCCATTTTTAGTGCGCCTTGCGGCGCACGTTTCTAACGGGTGAAAGTCCCTAATCCGCCCTAGTAGTGGGAAGGATACAGCCAAGACCAAGGGGTGCTACGATGCACTCAACCAAATCCGCATTGATAATATTCTTACGGATTTCACCCTCACCGCCTGATTGAGAAGATAAAGACCCATTAGCAAGGACCATTCCGATTTTTCCAGCGGGTGCAAGGTGATAAATCATGTGTTGTAGCCACGCAAAGTTAGCATTTCACGCAGGCGGTATTCCATACTGCCAGCAAACATCCTCTTTTAATTTGTCTGCGCCCCAATCTGAAAGATTAAACGGAGGATTCATAAAATCAACCTCTATGTCATTCGCAAAACACAGAAACTTTAAAAACTTATATGTTAATTCTATCAACTAATAGACACACCAACACCTTCTTTATAGTATCCATCTGGCCTATTTTTTCTTGGAATATACCCAAAAAAGTATACTATCCATCAAACGCAAGGAAAACAATGCATCTTCCAATGTCGGATTTTCTTGAGTTGCTTCATTCCTATGTGTACCATAATCCGACATCATAGAATAAATCATATAAATAGCCTTTGTTTTAGTTAATTTTCCGGCACGATTTTCATAAAAAAAATCTGCCAATTCTTCTTTACGAAGATCTGAAGTTAACGCTCGTGACAAATCCTGTTCTGTCGAAATCGTGCTTTCACCACTGGTATTATAAATCCCCCTCATCCATTTGGCAAACCCCTCTGTTCCTTTATACTTGGAAAAAATACTTACCAAACAGGTTCTACAAGATTCAATACAGGCTCCAGCATGGCCTTGCGTATAGGCATCAATTGCTGCTTCATATGAATCATACACTTCTTTATGATTCTGTTTTAACCAATTTTCTACCGAAAACAATTCTACAACTCTTTGCTCATTACTCGCCATACAAGTTGTAACAATTACTTTATCACCTTCTATGCTTATTGATAATCCGAGTAGTTCATAAAGATTTTCCAATTCTTCAAAATCATCGCATAACGTCTCTAAAATATATGGTACATTAAATGACTTGGTTAATTCTTTCAACAGGGAAATAATCTCCCCATTTTGATTTTCATGGTATAGATCAGCAAAAATACTGTCTAACCCAAGAAACACATCATATTCTTCATTTAAATTTTCAAATTTACGAACATTACCGTTTTTGTAATAATACGGAATCAAGTAATCCACATATTTATCAAAATACTCTCCCAATCCAACACATTTAAGTCTTGATTTAAATTCAGAGTTACTCTTCAAAAAGAATCCATCTCTACTTAAAATTTCTGCTATTTTAGACAGAATAATTTCTTTGTTGTCCATATTTTCTTTCCTCCATTCATAAAACAAATTGTTCGAGTTCTAGCAAGTCAAAATCATAATCAACATATCCCTTTATTCCTCTTCTGACACCGTTCCCGCCAATTCAATATATTCTTTCAATTTCTTCTGCAACAATTTCTTATCAATCAATTTCAAATTATATTCAGAAACCATTGTCGGGGACAAACTACGACTGAGAGCAAATTCTACCACCTCATCATCCTTGCTTGCGCAGAGAATAACACCAACACTAGGATTTTCACTTTCCTTTTTAACTTCACGGTCAAGAGCTTCAAGATAAAGATTTATCTTTCCGACATACTCTGGCTTAAATTCTCCGATTTTCAATTCAAATGCCACAAAGCATGAAAGTAAAATCCTTACCAATCTCAAGAATAAAATCTTTCAAATTTCGTATAATAGACTTCTGCAAATCTCGTTCAGATACCATTTCCGGCACATCAAGGAAATCAAGAACATAATTGTCAAGGAAAACATTCCCTGTTGCTCTTTTGGATTCTTCAATAGCAGGTGACAATGGCTTCTGCGACAACATATATCTTTCATAATATCCGCTGTCAATCTGACGCTCCAATTCTCGTTTTGAAAGACGCTCTTTAATACACATATTCATGTAAAAAATACGTTCATCCATACTCTTACACGCAGACATAATTTTAAGATGGTTCGTCCAGCTCAATTGTGTCACCAGTGGTGACACTTTTTCGTTGTCCTTGTAAAGTTCATAAAACTGCTTCATTCTATACAGCCCACGACGATTAAATCCTTTCAGATCAGGATAATTCGTTGCAAAGAAATCGGCTAGTTTCTGCACAAACGCATCCCCGTATTCAGCGTTTTCCGACTGCACACTAATGTATTCGCCTATATCACGGTACATTAAAATCAGTTCCTCGTTCACTTTGCGGTATGCACGTTCTTTAGCAGACTCTATTATATCAACAATTTTTTCAAATTGCTCACCATGGAATATCAAATCACTCATAATGTGTTCCCTTCCAAATAATCTTTTACTTTATGATTTACACCAACTTAATTAAAAGTCCAAAACTCTGTAAAGTGCGTAAATTCAAGGATTTCTACATATCTTTCCGTTGTAGTCCAACCACCGTCTCCACATGCCCGCCCATCGGGAACATGTCGCACGTCCGTACCTTCTTCACCTCATAGCCTTTCGCCGCCAGCACCTTCACGTCGCGGGCGAGTGTTGCCGGGTCGCAGCTTACGTAAACGATACGGTTTGGTGACATGCGGACGATCGTGTCGAGGAGGGTCTGGTCGCAGCCTTTGCGCGGTGGGTCAACGACGACGACATCTGCTTTGGCGGATTCAGCGCCGTCTGCTGCGATGAGTTTCGGGACAACTTCTTCTGCTGCGCCGGCGTAGAAACAGGCATTTGTGATGCCGTTCCGGCGGGCGTTTTCCTTGGCATTTTCGATGGCTTCCGGCACAATTTCGACGCCGATCACTTCGCCAGCGCTGCCAAGTTCTTTGGCAATGAAAAGGGAAATGGTTCCGATGCCGCAATACAGATCCCATACCGTCTCACCGGGTTTGATGTCCGCAAATTCAAGGGCGGTGCGGTACAATTTTTCTGTCTGCACCGGATTTACCTGGTAAAATGACTGCGGCGAGATGCGGTAGCGGATATCTCCGATCGTGTCTTCAATCGCGTCTTCTCCCCAGAGAGTGATCGTCTTTTTGCCGAGGATTACATTGGTATTTTCGGGGTTGAAGTTCAGGCAGATACTTGTCATGCCGTCGATTTTTGTAAGGTTATCCACAAGCGGAGTGAATTTATCCTCATTTATCCCCATTTTCTTCTTGTTTGGTGCGTTGAGGACGAGGCAGACCATGATCTGGCCGGTGTGATAGCCGGTTCGGATATAAATATGACGCACAAGCCCCGTCTGGTGTTCTTCATTATACGCCGGAATGTCGTTATTTTCCATCCACGCAAGCACAAGTTCCAGAATTTCACGCATGATGGGAGCCTGAATCGCACAGTCTGTCATTGGGATGACGCGGTGGGAATGACCGGCATAGAATCCTGTCACTGCGTGCGGTTTTCCATTTTCATCCAATTGCTCACGTACCGGGAACTGGGCTTTGTTGCGGTAATGCCACGGCGTTTCCTCCTGCATTCCGAGGATTGGAAGCCATTCTACGGTGGTAAGATCCACGCCACCGATGCGTGTAAGACAATTTTTCACTTTATTTTCTTTGTACATAAGCTGCGCGTTGTACGATAAATGCTGCAAGGTACAACCGCCGCAGGGACGCGCGGACGGGCAGCGTGGTTCGACGCGGTCCGGAGAGGGTTCGATCACCTCTAAAAGCCTCGCAAATCCGTAATTTTTCTTGCATTTCATAATGCCCGCGCGAATCGTCTCGCCCGGCAATGCTTCCTTGACAAAAAGAGCATAGCCATCTACATGGCCTATGCCCTCTCCGTTATTTCCAAGATCGTCTATTTTTAAGATTATTTCCTGATTTTTCTTAAAATCCATCGATCAATCCTCCGGTGATGTCTGGCGCAGATTGCTCTCAAACATGCGGTTGAAACCAAGCCACTCCATATTGTCGCCCGCCTGATGGAATACTTCCGTCAATGTCTGCAGTTTCGCATCTGCATTGTCCGCGAGATGAAGAGCCATTGCCTCCATCAGCGCCGGCACTTTCGGAGAACCAAATTCCAATTTTCCATGATGTGCCAAAATACAGTGAATCAGTTCATTTTCCAATTTCTTCGGAAATCCGGGGATACCGGCGGCTGCCGCAGAAATCTTCTGTGCGCCGATAAAAATATGTCCGAGAAGTTGTCCGTCATCGGTATAATCATTGCGCGGAAATGCCGCGATTTCGTCAATTTTTCCCATGTCATGGAACAGCGCCGCCGTGATCAGAAGGTCGCGGTGGATGCGCGGGTAGGCGCCTGCGAAATATTCGCACATATTTGTCACACTCAAAGTATGTTCGAGAAGCCCTCCCATAAAGCCGTGATGTACACTTTTTGCTGCGGAATGCCGGCAAAACTCTTTAACAAATTCCTTATCCTCAATAAAGAACATTTTGAGAAGCTGGGAAAGATACGGATTTTTTACGCTGTTGACGTAAGCCACCACTTTCGTGTACATTTCTTTGATGTCCTTGTCCGTCGTCGGAATGTAATCCGCCGGGTCGTATTCGCCCTCTTCGCTGCGGCGCACGCGGGAAATGTTCATCTGGATATTTCCCTGAAAACTCGTCACAAGGCCTTCGCAGTAAATATAATCCATTGCTTCAAAGTCCTCGATGCCGCGTCCAAGCTCCCAGATTTTGGCATCTGCCGTACCGGTCTTATCCTGCAGGATCAACGAATAATAGGTCTTTCCGGCTTTTGTCTTTAAGATTTGTTTGGACTTACAAAGGTACGTCCCCACTAATTTTTGTCCTTCTCGGTAATCATTCAAATAATACATAACTTACTCTCTTTCCTTATTTTGCTTTTGCTGTCACTGTCACAAACGGACTTACGATCTTTTTGCCTTTCACGGTCTTAAATGCACGCACGCGGTAACTGTATTTCATGCCGCGGACAAGCATTTTGCAGCGGTAACCTGTAATTTTATTTTTCTTAATCGTCTTCACGCGGTTAAACGAAGTCTTAAATCCCTTGACGTGAACTTTCATAAATACCTGGTAGCCGGTCACATTTTTATTGCGCGCCCAGCGAACCTGAATGCCTCCGCGGATGCCTTTTGCTTTCAGCTTTTTAACTTTCGCCGGCGTCAGCGCAATAGTGGCTTCTTTCGAATCCACACCTTCAATACTTTCGCCGTCTGCCGCCGTAAATACCGGGCGGATCTTGTAAGTATACTTAGCTCCTGCTTCCAATTTTTCATTGGTAAACGTCAAGGCGTTTACATTTTTATACAGGGAATATTTTCCTTTTTCTTTTTTGCGGTAAATGTTGTACGAAGCTGCCCCATTTACTGCAGTCCATGTCAAAGTCCCTTTGGTGAACGACGCGGCTTTCTTGCCTGTCAGACTTTCCGTACTGTCAAGCGGGTGAAATGTCAGGCTGTTTGCCTGCGCATAAGCCTGTGCCTTGGAGTCGGATTTGGCCCAGATCTCTGCGCCGGCCGGAAAGGCACCTGCCGCAATCTCAATGTCATTTTTGATGATTACATTTTTCAGATACGGGCAAGCCGCAAATACATCTGCTGCAACCGCCGTTACTTCTTTTTTCTCTATTTCTTTTGGAATATATAATGTCGTAACCGCCGCATTTCCTTTGTATCCGGAAATCGTGCAGGTCTTGGAACCGCTGTTTGCCGTGACGGTAAATGCTTTTTCGTCGTCAACCACAACTCTGCCCTGCGACGGAATAACCGGCGTCGCCGTTGGGGTGGCACTTGGTGTTGTACTTGGCGCAGCGCTCGCACTTGCAGCCGGAGTGGCGCTCGCACTTGCAGCCGGAGTGGCGCTCGGACTTCCGCTTGGCAGCGCGCTTTCCAGCGGGCCGCTCTCTGCCTGTGCCGCCATATCCTCAGTTGCATTTATCGTCTGTACCGTTATTTTTTTATCTTTTACAGTTTTTGCCTGCGCATCCATCGGCGCGATACCCGCGATCAAAGATACGCTTAATAAGATACTCACATACTTCTTAAACTTTGTCATTTTTATTCTTCCTTTCTGACAATGAAAAACTTCACTTTATATTGCATTCTTCATTGTACAGGCTTTTTGTGACAAAATCAAGGTTTTCTTTTAATTTGCACCGGCGCAGTATTAAGTTATGCTGCTTGATCTTCTCACACGCGGATCTTCGCCGCTTTTGAAAAATCGCTATAAGTTTTCCCATTTTTTTCCATTTTATAAGTGCGCACTTTCAACCAAAGTACCTTATTTTCCAATTTACATTGAAAACGAAATCTTCCCCTAAATTTGGCAATTTTACCGGAAGACATTTTCAACTTTGTAAATTTTCTGCCGGTCAGCGACAGGTACACCTGTGCATGGGTTCCCTGGTATTTTTTCAGGATTACGGAAATGTAACGCACCAGATCCGCCTTTCCTTTTTTGACCTTGATCGTTGGTCTTTCCAGGCCGGGAATGGTAATCGATTTACTTCGCGCTGCCCCTTCCCGCAGTTCGCCATCCTCTATTCCAACGGCACTTATTTTATAATAATAGCGTTTTGCCGGGTTGACTTTTTTGTCCACATAACTGGTCTTCATGCCGGTAAGCACCTGAATCAATCGATATTTTCCTTTCTTTTCTGCCCGATAGATCCGGTAAAATTCAGCATTCCGGCATTGCTTCCAGGTAATGCTTACACTTTTTTCATTATAACTGAGGCACAAACCGGTTATGGTTAATTTTATGCTTTCTTTTCTCTCATTCTCCGAAGAGACGATGGGAGTTTGTGGCTGTTGATCCGGAACCGCTGGTGTCGCTGTGGCTGGACTTACCGGCAGTGCTGTGCTTGGACTTGCCGTTGGTGCTTCGCTTGGTTTCTGCGTAGGCAGAATGATCGGCGGCACTGTCACATTTGGTGTTTGAGTTGGCGATGCTGTCGGAGCCGCACTTGGACTTGCCGTCGACGCTGCCGTCGGAGCCGTGGTTGTTGGAACCGGCGATGCCACCGTATCGGAATCATCCACATCCATGTAATTGATATAAGCGTTACAATTATTAAATGCATTTTGGTGTATCTGCAAATCTTTCCGCTTCTGTATATTGATCTGGCTAAGTCCTGTAACTTCTCCATTTCCTGCAAAAGCACATTCCGTAATATATTTCACGGATGCCGGTATGGTATATTCTCCTGCCTGACAAGTATAGTGTCTATATAGTTTTGTTCTATCTGCGCTCAAAACGACACCATTTTCACAAATTAAATTTCCTCCGCCCACACCATTGCGGTAACTCACTCTTACCTGCCCAATAGCACCAGAAAAGGTTTTATCATCTATATTTTTTATATTACTGCCAAGTTCTATAAACATTTCTTCTGTTCCTACACCGCTATATATGTTAGGAGAAGAAAAACAATATGCTTCCAGTGTTTCAATCGTATCCGGTAATACAATATGTCTTGTACTTTGGAAACATCCCCTTTTCAGTTTGGTAACGCGATATACCTCTCCATCACTTTCCACTGTTTCCGGAATAGATATGTACCAATGGAGTTCACTGCTTTCTTGATCTGTATTTATACTTTGTACTGCTGCGGTCATCGTTAATGGATCCAATGTATATACAATTCCATACTCGTCTGTATCTTCATTATCTAAATTTCTTTTTAACGGACACTCATGTGATGCCGGCTGTACAGCAGCCTGCTCCGGAAGTTCTATGCTTTTCCCTTTTATCCAGGAGATTTTTTCGATATTTTCGCCCTTGCCGCATTCCTCACAATAATCACCGGTAACTGCCCATGTATCAAAGGAAAAGAATGTAACCTTCTTATAGACATGTTCATGATTCTTCAGGGAAATAAAATTAACATTTTCATCTTGAATTGTCTCTGCAGCACTCCCCTCCTGACCATACACATTTACCGTATTTCCCTGAAACGCCTCTTTCTCTATATCCGTAACACTTTCCGGAATATACAACTTGTCAAGATCATCACATCCATTGAAAGCAAATCGTTGTATTGCAGACACTCCCTCCGGCAAAATAACATTTCGCAGATCCGTACATCCATAAAATAGAGAATCCATGGAACTCGACGTCTCCCCAAACACAGTTTCCTCTCCAAATATAATATTCTGCACTCCCGACTCCTCAAATGCTGCGATTGACACCTCGGCTCCTGCCGGAATATATACATTTTTCAAATTCTTTGTGCGTGCAAAAGCAAAGGAGGAAATAGTTACGTTCTCAGTGTCAAATTTAACTTCCTGCAAGTTCATGCAGTACAAAAAACAACCCTCTCCAACAACTTCTATATTCTTCATCTCCACCACTTCAACGGAAGAACACTGAAACACAGATCTAGTAAGGTTTCTAATTTTCTCATTAAAGACAACTTCTTTAATATCCGCCGCAAAGAATGCCAGCTGTGAAATCACCTCTACTTTGGATGGGAGAGTAAGCGTAGTTCCTTTTAATTCTTTATCGCAAAAACGATACAGATAGATTTGATCACGGCTAAAAAGACTCCCCTTTTTACTAATAAATTTTTTATTATCTTTGTGAACATAACTGGTAATTTTGTAAAATACCTGCTCTAAACTTACTTCTGTTATGTACTTACCAATATACAGATTTATAGTATTTCGGTATCCGATGTCATCATGCATCCATAAATGCAGCGAAAACATTGTAACCGTATAACTTCGGCCTGCCTTTCTTACCTTATCCGGAATTCTTATTGTAAATTCATTTTCATCTGTTTCAAAAATATCTTCATCTATTTTATATAAAGTTGCCGTTTTGGTAGTTCCGTCTAAATTGTAATAAAACCCTTGACTATCCTTATACTCCGAATCCAATTCTACCTCTAAAGTACCCCCTTCCCAACTGTATCCATCTACTATAAATTCTTCTCCCTCAGGCGGTTCGGTTGGCAGTGCATCCGTATCTTCCTCCGGCTGCGCCCCCTGCTCAATGTCCGCAGATTCTGTCTGCGCCACGGTTTCTGCTGCCTGCGACGCTGCAGGAGCCGGGCAGATTCCCGTACAAAGAGACACGATCAGCCAGGCCGCCAATTTTCTTTTCCATCCCTTTTTCTTCATACTTTCAATCACACCTCTTCCTCCTGAAAGCTTTGCAAAAGCTGTCTGTCATAACTGTACTTTTCGTCAATCGCCGGCATATTACAGGCAATCAGCACGGCATTTGCCATATCCAGAAATAATTTCTGTGCCTCACTCTGGCTGTAGTTTTCCAACGCATCGGCAAATTTTACACGATACTGCTGCTGCGCCACATAACATATCATCGGCAGAAGATCGCTTCGTTTTACGATAAGACGGCGGCGCCTTCCTTCGCTGTCAAATTCTTCCAGCCACTCTTTTGCCTCTCCCGCACTTCGAATTTCCACTTTTCCTTTTCCAAATTGGTCAATCAATTCCGATATTTCCTGCGGACATGCTTCCGCGTCACTGCAGTTTTCAAGTTTCCGGATTGCCTGTCTCGTACGGATATGCATTTCATTGCGCTCCGGGATATGAAATAAATCGGAAAGATACTTGTGCGTCATCGTAATGTGCGAGGCTTCAAATAATTCCGACAGCAGTTTTGTATTTTGACCGGTCTCCGAGTACGCCATTTTTGCAAGTTCTAAGATATTTTTTGCCAAATGTTCCGATATGTCCCGGTTTTTTGAATGTTCATTGAAGCGGAGATATTTTTTGATCTGCTCCAGTTCATTCGCCGATTTCCAATGAATGCGTTTTTTCTTCCACGTCTGAAATCCGCTTTCTGCCAAAAGAAAGCGGAGATTGTTTTTCGCCTCATTGCGCATCCCCTCAAGAACCAGTTCCCGGTATTTGGTAAGGTACTCCTGTGCGGTCTTGCTATACCCCTTAAAGATTCCCGAATGATCCCACATCCAGTACATAAACTGCTCTTCATCCAGCGTTTTCACATATTCAAACTGATGAAACAGCCACTGCGTATTTGGCTCATGAAGAATCTCGATGTCCTCACCCAATCCCTTTTCATACTCTTCAACTGACTGCTGGTATTTTTCCCAGTTCCATTTATTTTCAAGGCCATACATTGCGATCATTTCGGTGTAATCATTGATCTGAAAAGACGGCTGACGTATCCCGGCCATCAGATAATGGTTGACCGTCTCCACGTCAAGCCCCAGGCAGAATGCGATGCGGAAAATCTGCTCCCTTGTAGGCACAATAACACTATGAATGCCAAACCAACGCCGTATCGTCGGGAAAGAAGCCGGTCTCTCCCCCTGAATCTTTTGCAGAAACGTATGATATGCCTCCCGCCGTATTTTTTCCTGTTCCTGCGTTGTTCCACACATCGAATATCCCATCTGTGCGATGAAAAATGTGTCAAACGAACCAAACAGAACCTCTTTCTCCATACACTGCGCCCCTTTTATCATCTTTTGCCGACAGCATCCCGGCTGTCAAATCTTATTTATTATATCAAAAAAGTGTCAAAAATTTTTTCCGAAATTTTCACTTTTGCAAAAAACGTCTTTTTATTGAATCACGCCGACAAAATCCTTTTTCTTTTTCTCACTCTTTTTGCCCGGCGCTGCCGTAGCCGCAGCCGGCTTCCTGGTAACTACCGGCTTCTTCGTAGCAACCGGCACTGCTGTCCTCTGTTTGCTCACCGTCAATGTTACCGTAGTTCCATGCACGGCTTTCTGCCCTTCCCGGATACTCTGTGAAAGCACGATACCATCCTCCTTATCGCTCTCCTCCTTCTGCACTTTCCAGGAAAAATGCTTTTTCTTTAACTTCTTTTTTGCCTGCTCCAGAGACAGTCCAATCACTTTCGGCACAGCCGTTTTCTCTTTCCCTCTGCTCACCGTCAATACCAGTTTTTGATCTTCCCCGACAATTTCTCCCTCTGAAATATTCTGCGAAATAACATTCCCTTTTTTTACCTCGTCCGAATATTTTTCTTTCCAAATTATGTCAGAAATGCCACTGCATTCTTTTTCTGCTTCTGCCTTTGTTTTTCCCGTTACGTCGATCATCCGAATTTCTTTTTGCGGGGTCTCCGTCGCTGCCGATGTCTCTATTACTTCCGGCGTCTCTATCGCAGCAACCGGCTCACTGTTGTTTGGTCTGGTTCCAGCATGCAGGCAGCCAATTGTAATAACCGTGCCGGCCACAACCGCCGCAGCTATTCCCGCAGCTCTTTTGCGCCTTGCCACTCCCCACGATGACTTCTGTTCTTCTTCGTACAACGCGTCATACAATTCACGGATACTCTGCCAGCGGTTTTTTGCATTTACCGCCATTCCTTTCATAATTGCCTTTTTCTGTCTGGGAGAAATTTCCAATTCTTTCATATTCAGAAGCGAAGGCATATCATCCCCCAACGCGCGGATCACCGAATCGGTCGGTGCATTTCCGGTCAGCATATAATACATGGTCGCACTGATCGAATACACGTCGGTGTACGCTCCCCAGCGCCCTTTGTAGCGATACTGCTCTTCCGGCGAAAATCCCCGCTTAAACAACACCGTCATTGTCTTTGTATTGTCAATATTGCGCATTCTCGCGGCTCCAAAATCAATCAGAACCAGACTGCCGTCTTTCCGTATCATAATGTTGTCCGGACTGATATCGCGGTGCACGATCCCCGTCCGATGCACTTTTTCCAAAGCCAAAAGCACCGGGCGCATTGCACTGAGCAGCTGTCTGCCGCTCATTTTTCCCTTTTCTTTTATATATTCTTTTACACTAACGCCATCAATGAACTGCATGACAATATACGCCGTTTCATTTTCATAAAAGAAATCCAGAACGGACACAATCCCTTCTACTTCATTGAATTTGGACAGACATTTTGCTTCGTTTAAAAATTTCTTTATGTCCTCCTGATAATGATCTTTCTTGGCATTTTCATACAGATAGACTTTATTTCCATTGCCGCAGATGACATCGCGGCTGACCATCTCACTCGGAAAATATTCTTTGATCGCCACTGGAATCTGCAGCCGGCTGTCCCACCCGATATAGGTAATTCCAAAACTTCCCTCGCCCAGCACTTTCCCCAGAATATACCGGTCCGCCAGCCGCGTCCCCGGCAGCAGACAGCGCGGGATCGGATTGTACTCTTCCTGTTTCATTCCACAAAAAGAACACCTCCCGGTCTGACCGAGCGGCTTCATGCATCCGATACAAAGATTTGATCCCTCAATATTCATCGAAATCTCCCCATTGCTAAAGTACTAGTATCATAATAGCATATTATTTCCGTTTCTGCTAGAGTGATTTTGTGAATTTGGAAAAGCGAAATTTTTCGCCAAACCCATTGTAACCCCGCCCCCGGTGTGGTATCATGTAAACAATACAGGGGATCATCGTATGTTTCCAGGCATGCTTGCATGCCTGCGGAACATCGTTTGAGACCCGCGCAAACATGAGAATGAAGCACTGTGGTGCGGAATTCGAATGTTTGCAGGATTGCGAAAGGCGCTTCGCGACGGAGCAATCCGTCGTATTGTAATACAGGGGATCATCGTATGTTTCCAGGCATGCTGGCATGCCTGCGGAACATCGTTTGAGACCCACCCAAAGCACTAGAATGGAGATTAAACTGTGAATAAAAAAGTTTTAAAAACATTAGAATACGATAAAATCATAGATATGCTCGTGGAAGAGGCCGATTCTGCGCTGGGAAAGGACAGCGCGAGGCGGCTGCGGCCGTCATCCGACCGCGGGGAGATTGTGGCGATGCAGGCGGAGACAAGCCACGCACTGACAAGACTCTTTCATCATGGGGCGCTGTCTTTTCATGGGTTGACGGACATCCGCCCAAGCCTTGTGCCGCTTGCCAAGGGAGGGACGCTGGGCGCAGGCGAACTTCTGCGGATCGGTGCCCTTTTGGAGGCTGCCAAGCGGGCGGTTGAATTTGATAAGAAGGACGAGGAAACTGACTTTTTGTCCGGGCGCTTCGACGGACTTCAGACATTTCCGGAGATCCGCCGCGAGATCAGCCGCTGTATCCTGTCCGAAGATGAGATCAGCGACGATGCAAGCAGCGAACTGAAACGTATCCGGCGGGCAATGAAAACGACAAATGACAAAATTCGGGAGCAGCTGTCTGTAACCGTCAACTCGTCGGGAGATATGCTGCGTGATAACATTGTTACGATGCGAAATGGAAGATATTGTCTGCCGGTAAAGCAGGAATACAAATCTGCCTTTCAGGGAATGATCCACGATCAGAGTTCCACCGGTTCCACCTTTTTCATTGAACCGATGGCGATTGTCAAATTAAATAACGATCTGGCAGAGCTTGCGATGAAAGAGCAGGATGAGATTGAGCGCATTCTGGCTTCCATCAGCAGCATCTGCGCGCCGGAAACCGAGGGACTGGAGCGCGATGTCATTTTGCTGGCAGAACTTGACTTCATCTTTGCAAAGGCAAAATTATCCAAAAAAATGCAGGGAAGCGAACCAATTTTTGACGATAATTATATTGAGATCAAAAAAGGACGGCATCCTTTGATTCCGCGCGACCGCGTTGTGCCGATCGATGTCACTCTGGGAAAGGATTACCGGCTTCTCATCATCACCGGGCCAAACACGGGCGGTAAGACCGTGTCGCTGAAAACCGTCGGCTTATTTACTTTGATGGGACAGGCGGGGCTTCACATCCCGGCCTTTGACGGCTCGCATCTGCGTGTATTTCATGAAGTGTATGCGGACATCGGGGACGAGCAGAGCATTGAACAGAGCCTGAGTACGTTTTCCTCGCACATGACAAACACCGTTTCTATCCTGAAACGTGCAGATAAAAATACACTTGCCCTTTTCGATGAACTTGGTGCCGGAACCGATCCGGTCGAGGGCGCGGCACTTGCCATCAGCATTCTTGACAATCTTTTACAGCGAAATGTGACCGCGATGGCGACGACACATTACAGTGAATTGAAGATTTACGCCCTTTCGACAGATCAGGTGGAAAATGCTTCCTGCGAATTTGACGTGGAGTCGCTGCAGCCAACCTACCGTCTGCTCATTGGCGTTCCGGGAAAAAGTAACGCTTTTGCGATTTCCAGCAAGCTGGGGATCTCCGACGATATCATTGAGAAGGCAAAATCTCTTGTCGATGAAGATGCGAAATCGTTTGAAGATGTTGTGACAGGACTTGAAAGCACCCGGAAAGAATTGGAAGAAGAGCGTGCGAAAGCAGCTGCCTACCGCGAAGAGATTGAACGTCAGAAAAAGAAACTGGCAGAGAAAAACGAACGAATTGATAAAGCAAAAGAAAAGATTCTGCGCCGCGCAAACGAAGAAGCCAACGAGATATTACAGAAGGCAAAAGATATGGCGGATGATTCCATCCGCAAATACAATAAATGGATGGACGGCGGCAAAGGAAATGTCAGCGATATGGAGCGCCAGCGTTCTGCGATCCGCGAACAGCTCAAAAAAACCGGGGAAAAACTGGCGACAAAGCAGAAAGGAAACCGTCCAAAGACAGCGCCGGGAAAACTTTCCATCGGCGACCTTGTCATGGTGCATTCCATGGGCGTGAAAGGAACTGTGATGTCGCTGCCAAATGCCAAGGGAAAATGTTTCGTGCAGATGGGCATCATGCGATCCGAAGTCAATGCGGATGATCTGGAACTTCTCGAAGAAGAGACATTGCAGAACCGGAAAGAACAGCTCCGCGAGCGTTCCGGTGCCGGAAAGATCAAAATGATGAAATCGCTGCAGGTTTCCTCAAGCATTAATCTCATCGGAAAAACCGTCGATGAAGCAATTGCACTTTTAGATAAATACCTTGACGATGCGTATCTCGCCAAACTGCACCAGATCACGATTATCCACGGAGTCGGAACCGGTGCTCTGCGAAATGCCGTGCAGGCGCATTTGAAAAAGAGTAAATACATCAAAACCTACCGTATGGGAGAATACGGCGAGGGCGGCTACGGCGTGACCGTGGCAGAGTTCAAATAAGAAAGGATGACCTTCATGGCAGAAAAACAAAAAATACTGATTGTTGACGACGACGCCAACATTGCAGAGTTGATCGAATTATATTTAACAAAAGAATGCTTCCAGTGTATGCAGGCACACGACGGAGAGGAGGCATTAAAGAAAAATGCCTCGTTTCAGCCGGATCTGATCCTGCTTGACATCATGCTTCCGGGCATTGACGGCTACGATGTGTGCCGCGAAATCCGCAAAACTTCCACCGTTCCGATCATCATGCTCTCGGCAAAAGGAGAAGTTTTTGACAAAGTGCTGGGATTGGAACTGGGTGCCGATGACTACATCATCAAGCCGTTTGATTCCAAAGAACTGGTCGCACGCGTAAAGGCCGTTTTGCGGCGCTATCAGACAGGAAGCTCTCCGGCAGCCCCATCGGCTTCCACTGAATCGGGCACCGAGACGGTACAATACACCGATCTCACTGTGAGTTTGTCAAACTATTCCGTCGTATATATGGGACACCCGGTTGAGATGCCGCCGAAAGAGCTGGAACTTTTGTATTTTCTTGCCACGCATCCAAACCAGGTGTTTACAAGAGAACAGCTTCTCGACCGCATCTGGGGTTACGAATACGTCGTCGATACACGCACCGTCGATGTGCATATCAAACGCCTGCGTGAAAAGATCAAAGACCACGACGAATGGCGCCTTGCCACCGTATGGGGCATTGGCTACAAATTTGAGACAAAGAAAGGCTGATCCTTATGAGAAACCGAATTCGCCTGACATTTGGAAAGAAACTGATACTCCTCTACCTGTGCATTTTTACGTCATCGTATTACCTGACGCATACGCTCGTTTTTGCGCTCGTCCGCAATAGCCTGATGGCGGCAGCGATGGAAAATGAAGCGCTTACGAGCGGATACATTGCGGAGCGGCTGCAATACTATTTCAATCTGCTTGACTCCATTTTGTTTATGATGGGTGCGATCCTGGCAGTATCTTTTTTCCTGATCTACGCCATGAATATCATTCCGCTGCGGCGGCTGTGCAATGCCGCTAAGCAATTTTCCATTCATCAGAAAAACGAGCCGGTCGCCCTTCACTCCTCTGATGAATTTGGCGATCTTGCCAATGCGTTAAATATGATTGCGGAAGATCTGAATAACTTTGATGATTACCAGCGTGCATTTATTTCCAATATTTCCCATGACTTTCGTTC
Organism: Lachnoclostridium sp. UBA6475; assembly: GCA_002435545.1. Classification (GTDB taxonomy): domain Bacteria; phylum Bacillota; class Clostridia; order Lachnospirales; family Lachnospiraceae; genus Eubacterium_F. Next base: position 15,871 of record DJNB01000109.1, on the reverse strand, counting down.
ACCGCTAACGTCAATTCACGGGTACGCGCAGGCAATGCTCGACGGTACGATTCCTTACGAAGCGCAGGAAAAGTACCTGAATATCATTTTATCGGAGACGGACCGCCTTACGAATCTGACCTCCAATCTGCTGGAATTAAATTCGTTTAACGGCGACAATGTGCTTCTTGACATCACAACCTTTAATATTTGTGAGACGATCATTCAGACGGTAAATACGCTGGAAGGAACGGCGGCAAAAAAAGGAATCTCGTTTGTTCTGGATTTTAATACGCAGAAGGAACTGCTTGTGGAAGCAGACGAAAGCAAGATTCATCAGGTATTATATAACCTCATAGATAATGCAGTAAAATTCAGCCATAACAATTCGGAGATCAAGATCAGTTTACGAAAAAAAGGAGTAAAAGTATTTGTTTCCGTCAAAGACTCCGGCATCGGAATCCCAAAGGAATCGCTGAACAAAGTCTTTGACCGCTTTTATAAAACCGATATTTCACGCGGAAAGGACAAGCGCGGAACCGGACTGGGGCTTTCGATCTCCAAGGAGATCATACAGGCGCACAATCAGACGATCAACGTCGTGAGTACCTTGGGCGTTGGAACCGAATTTGTCTTTACGTTAAAATATCATTCCAAAAAACAAGAGGCTTCCTCATAAGGGGAAAGCCTCTTGCTTTTATATTATGCATCAGTTCTCTTAAACCTCAAATTTGCTCATGTGATCTTCAATCTTCTGTGCTGCGTCATGAAGCTGTTTTGCGTTGTTCGAAATGTCCTCCACAATGTCATTTACTTCGGTAACCGATGCGGAAGTCTCTTCTGTACCGGCTGCATTTTCCTCTGCAATGGCGGTCAGACTGTGTACCACGTCTACCACATCGTTCTTCGCATGATCCATCTTATCTGTCTTCTCATAGATTGTATTGATACTCTCCATGGACGCCTGAATCTCATCCTGCACCTTCTGGAACATTTCTCCGGTCACATTCATTTTGACATTCTGTGTATCCATAATCTCTTTTACACGATCTACAATCTGTACTGCCTGATCGGAATCCTGCATAAGCATATTGGCAATCTGCTGAACCTGCATCGCCGATTCGTTGGACTGTTCTGCTAATTTTTGGATCTGGCTTGCCACTACCGCAAAACCACGTCCCTGCTCACCGGCACGCGCCGCCTCGATCGAAGCATTAAGGGAAAGAAGATTCGTCTCTTCTGCAATCGATGTGATCAATGTGATCGCATCTTTAATCTTCTGCGCGGACTCATTGGTTGTATTTGTCTGATTATAAATTTCTACGATAGACTGTTTTGCCTCTTCGTTGATCTCTTCTAACTCTTTCAGTGTCTGCTCCGCTTCTTCTCCGGACGTTTTCATCACTTCAACATTTTCACGGAGTTTTGCCACTTCTTCATTGGTCTCATCGACCATATTTCCGATGACAATAACGCTTTCCGTCGCCGTCTGCGTATCGTTTGCCTGGGAAGATGCTCCCTCTGCCATGTCATGCACGGCATAACTGATCTGTCCGATCGTCTCTGCAGTCACTGCTGCATTGCTGTTCAATTGATTTGAAGAATGAAACAAATGCTCGCTTTCCGTCTTCAATTCCGTTACAACTTCGGAAATTTTTCCCTGTACCTCGATAACAGAACGTGCCATCATTCCTACTTCGCCGCCGGTCCTCACTAATTTATCCAATTCGCCGGTGTGTTTCAGATCCAGATTTCCCAGCCGCTCTACCTGATAAGTAATCTTCTTCAGCGGATCAAACAGGCGGTGGAAACACAGGAATGCAATGACCAGACAAAGGAACTCACAGATCACTGCCGCTCCCGACATAATACGGACTATCTTTGTCACACCGGAAAGAGCTTCCCTCTCATCTGCCGATACGATCAAGATGTACTGCCCGTCTTCGTCTACATAATATCCGGCGTACTTGGTCTGGCCGCGGAAATCATAAGTCGCTACATCCGACTTCGGAATCCGGCCTTTCTCAATCTGAGCCACCAAATCTTTTACTACTGCATTCTCGACCGGTTTTCCAATCTTATCTGTTATCGGATGATACAGCATCGTACCGTTTCCATCAACTATATATGCATAACTGCTTTCCATATCTTTCACTTTTACATTGGAAAACAGTTGTCGTAATTTATTTTCCGAAAGCGCCACGCGGATTCCGTGAGCACTCACTTCCACATCCAGACTTCTTCCATTGGTCACCGCCATATCATACATGTACGAATGAATTGTGTCTGTCATGTTACTCTTAATCTGTGGCGTTGCCAGCGCAAGTGTCGCTCCAATTACAACAAAAATCAAAACTGCCGTGAGTAGCAACCCCTTATATTTAAGAGAAATGCCCTGCGTCTGTTTTTGTTTCTTTTCCTTTTTCGCTCTTCTCATTGCTCTTCCTCCGTTTCAGGTTCTCTATTTGTTTTTTACTAGTCATCCCAGGACAACCGGTGAAGGTTTCCCTGTGTATTGAGATTCTCAAACCCATGCTGGCGCATCGCTTCATACAACACGATTGCCACCGAATTACCCAGATTCAGTGAGCGGATCTCGCCAAACATCGGAATTCGAATCGTATTTTCTTGATTTTCTACCAAAAGTTCTTCCGGGATTCCGGCACTTTCTTTTCCGAACATGATGTAACAATCGTCCTCAAATGTCACATCCGAATATACATGACGAGCTTTGGTAGTCGCCATATAAATCTTGATACCGGGATTCTTCTCCATAAAGTCCCGGTAACTGTCATAAATCGTATAATCCAGCTTGTCCCAATAATCTAATCCGGCACGGCGTACCTGCTTTTCATTGATCTGAAACCCCATTGGTTCGATCAGATGAAGTCTAGCTCCTGCGGCAACACAGGTTCTTCCGATGTTTCCCGTATTGGCAGGAATTTCCGGTTCTAACAATACAATGTTTATCATACTGCCGCGCCCCCTAATCCTGTTTTAATGCCAGATACAATTCTACTGTTGCCGAATCGAATGTAAGTGGTACACAAAGATTTTTTGCATATGTATTTGTGAAACTAACTTCACCGTGTGATAGTGTTGGTGGCGTAATATCAATTCCGATGCCGTTGGACGAAAATACCGTAGAGGCATTTCCCATGATCATATTGCCAAGTTCACTCAATGCACTGGCCGCGAAATCATCAATCTGTTTTACTTCCATCATGCACATTTTCGAAGCGATATTGCATGCATCTTCTTCTGACATGGAGAGCAAAACCTGACCTTTCATCTCACCGGTCACTCCGATAATGATGACCCATGTTCCTTTTCCAAACTTAGCTTCTTTCAGGCCCGGTTTTTGTATCTGCACCTGTACAAAACACATATCTTGAAATACTTTCTTTGCAGCCATTAAAAAAGGATTAATATGCTCTGCACTCAAAGTAGCCATATTTTTTTCTCCTTTCTCATTCACTACGTCATATGTTAAGTATTATACCATATGAACTATAAAGTGTCTATAAATTCCTTAATCTTTTCCAAGGCCTTTTTCAAGTCCTCGATCGAGTACGCATAAGAAATACGAAGGAATCCTTCCCCGCATTTACCAAAGGCATCTCCCGGCACGACAGCCACTCGTTTCTCATGCAGAAGCCGCGTCGCAAATTCTTCGCTTGTCATTCCAAATTTGCCAATATTTGGAAATACGTAAAATGCTCCATATGGTTCAAAGCACGGAAGTCCCATATCGCGGAGTGCTTTCACAAGAAAGCGCCGTCTCTGGTTATAGGCTTCCCGCATCCGCTCGACGTCCGGCATTCCGTTTTTGAGTGCTTCCATTGCCGCATACTGACTGGTCGTCGGCGAACTCATGATAAGATACTGGTGAATCTTTACCATCTGCTCTATGATTTTTTTCGGCCCGGCTGCATAACCAAGACGCCATCCGGTCATGGCAAAGGATTTGGAAAATCCATTGATGACAACGGTTCTCTCCGCCATCCCCGGAATACTCGCAATCGATACATGCTTTCCTTTATAACTGAGTTCCGAATAGATTTCATCGGACATAACAAAGATATCATGTTCCTTACAAATATCGGCTACAACCTGCAATTCCTGCGCGGTCATGATCGCACCGGTCGGATTGTTCGGAAACGGAAGGACAAGAAGTTTTGTCTTATCGGTTATCACTTCCCGCAATTTCTTTCCTGTTAATTTGAATTCATCTTTCTCTTCCAGCGAAACGTGAACCGGCGTGCCGCCTGCCATACGCACACACGGAAGATAAGAGACAAAGCAAGGCTCCGGCAGGATCACCTCATCACCGGGATCGAGCATCGCGCGCATACAGATATCAATGGCCTCGCTTCCTCCAACCGTAACCAGAATTTCATCGGCTTCATAAGGCAGTTCAAACCGCTCCTGTAAATATCGGCTGATTTCCTGACGGAGAGGCAGAAGTCCGGCGTTGGACGTATAATATGTTCTTCCTTTTTCCAGTGAATAGATCCCTTCTTCGCGGATATGCCACGGGGTATCAAAATCCGGCTCTCCAACTCCCAGGGATATCACATTATCCATCGTACTTGCCACATCAAAAAAACGGCGGATTCCCGATGGTTCTAACTCCGTTACTAATTTTGACAATGGGTTTCTCATGGTGTGATCAGCATCCTCTCTTGTTCGTTTTTATCTTTCACCATCAAAAGTCCATGCTCTTTATATTTTTTAAGCACAAAAAATGTGGAGGTATTAACAACTTCTTCGATCGGTGAAAGTTTGGTGGTGACAAATCTTGCCACTTCTTTCATGCTCTTTCCTTCCAAAATGACAGTAAGATCAAAACTTCCGCTCATCAGATACACACTTTCCACTTCATCAAACTGATAGATGCGCTCTGCCACTTTATCAAATCCCGTCTCGCGGTGAAGCGCCACATTTACTTCAATCAACGCGGTAACCATCTCGTTGTCCGTGCGGTCCCAGTTGATCAGCGTCGGATATCCACAGATAATTCCCTCTTCTTCCATGCGGGCAATGGCCTCCTGAATCTCCTCTTCGGATGCCTCCAGCATCGCCGCCATATCTTCTGTCGATATTTTGGCATTTTTCGACATAATTCGCAATAATTCTTCTTGTCTCATCTCTATATGTACCTCCTCGGTTATTGTTTTACGGCGGAGTCAAAAAACGGGTTTCTTCGCCTCTTCGGATAACGCGGTCATTTCCCGCAGTCACTTGACCGATCACAGCTGCAGAAATATCCTTTTGGTGCAGTAAACGAACGAGTTCTTCGCCCGCTTCTGTCCCAATAAGCAGACAGCCCAGCGAATCCATCTCATACGGATTTTCGTCATACTGCTCACAGATTTCAATGCTTTCCTGCCGCACGGGAATCGCCTCCAGATCCACCTGCAGACCGGTTCCTGACAACTCTGCCATCTCCCAGAGCGCACCAAAAACACCATTTTTTGAAACTGCATGAAACGCCCGTGCGCCAAACTGCCGTGCAATCTCACTTTCTCTTTCGATGGAAAGCAGTGACTCTCCTCCTGCTTTTTCCGTTAAATAAGCATTGACTTCTCCTATATATACTGCCGGAAACTTCTGAACCAGCGACTCTTTCCACATATAAGAAAGTTCCGCTGCCCCAAAAGCACCTGCCCATTTCGTCATCACAATCTGCTGCCCCGGCTGAAACACGCTGTTATTTTCTTCCCGCCCTGTCTTTTTTCCAATTCCTGACAATGTAAGAAGGGGGGCATTGACTTCCGCGCTCACTTCAACCTGTACCGCTCCCATTGCTGCATTATAAGCCGCTGTATACCGCCCAAGCTGCTCCATGACTGCTTTCACTTCATTCTCTGCCGCATGTTCGGGTAAAAGCAGCTGTACAAGTATGCTGTCCGCGGCCGCCCCGGATGCCGCAAGGGCATTGTACATCCGATAAAAAGCCTTTTTGCCAAGCAGCGCCACCGGACCTTTTTCCGTCTGCATCGTCGTACACACCGTAAACTCCGGAAGAAACCGGTATCCGGCTGTATCTCTGCCGGCTGCGGCCCGCTCTGCAAGCCGGTCACTCCGGTAAAGAATCTTTTTCCCTACCGAGCGGTTCCATTGATTTTGTGAAATTTTTCCTTTTTTCATTGTTGCACTCCGTCATTTTCCGCTTCCTGTGGTGCCTCCTCCGGTGCCTGCGTCGCTGCCGGCTGAGGCGTTGCCTGTGGCTGTACCTGGGTTTTTCCCTGCGTCTTTTCCTCTCCGGACGACTTCTTCTCGGACTGTTCTTCTTTTTGTGTCTTTTCCTGCTCTGTCTGCGGCGCCTTTGTCACTTTTGGTTTGTCTTCTTCTTTCTTCGAACCCTTTGTCACATAACGCGGAGAAGCTGCATAAGTACTTGAATTTACCTGCGTCTTGCTTTCCTTACCATTTTCCTCGACAATCTTCCAAAGAATCGCTTTATATCCGGTGTGCGCTTCCTGCGTCACCGTCTGATACGACTCCGGTTTGGTCTTATCGTACGTAATTTTATCCGCTCCCGGCTCGATGGTATCGGTCACTTCCGACTCAAATGTCACCGTACGGTCCGCATCGCGGGTTTCTTCCCCGTAAATGGTAAAATAAATCGTGCCGCTGTATGTGCCGCCCTGGATAAAGACAGGGACGTCTGTATTATTTTTAAATTTAAAATCTTTATAATCTCCGGCGATCGCAGCATCCATTGATGGTTTGACGTAACTAACCACCATCGAATGCGGGCTTCTCTCGACTACCTCAAGTTCGGCGCGCAAAACCGCATTGTAAAGCGTTGTGGATACCTGGCATACGCCGCCTCCAAGCGTGTCTTCAACCTTTCCCTGATTGTAGGAAGCCGCCGCATAATACCCATTTTCTTCCGTAAGCGGCGAAATTGCATCGTGCACGGAAAAAGTCTCGCCCGGATAGATCACCGAACCGCTGATCAGCCTTGCCGCATTCGCAACATTTTTGGAACGGTTTACATTGCCGGCGTTAAATGTCGTGGAAAAGGTGCCGATTTTGTCTTTACACCGTTCGGCGGTTTCTTTGGAAATTTTTGGTTTTTCTACTGCCGTCTTAGCAGATACATGAATCACGGAAGTATCGTCTTTTGATTCATTTACCGCCTTTTGGATCCGTTCTACGGTCTCGTCTACATCGAGTGTGATGCCTTCTTTGGAATCGGTATATACAAGTTCTCCATTTTGCATGGAAATCTGTGCATTTTGTGCGCTCGTACACAATTTTTTACATTTTTTCTTTACAAATTTCTTTAATACTTTGACATCCATCTGACTGTCGATGCCAAACGAAATTCCATTTTTACGGGCCTGTTTAATTTCTCTATAGTTTTCGATCATATTTCCTTTTCTGCCGACTTTCAATGCCTCATCCAAAAATCCTTCGGCGGAAAAAGTGTACCCCACTTCTGCCAGTGTTGTCATCACAGCCTGGCCGTTTACATCCATTTCCAATACCTGTCTTCCCCGTTTTTCCGTCTCCTGCCGGACGGCTTCTGCCGCCTGTTCTTTGGTCATTCCACCGACTGCCACATGCTCTACGGTAACCCCTTCGCAGATTGTCCCTTCTTTGGGACACATGCTCTGATACGAAAAAAATGTATACGCGGCGATAATGCCAAACATCAAAAAAATGACAATAAAGGCGGGCAGCATTCTGACTCTTCGCACTCAAAGACCTCCCTTGCATATTATTGAAAAAAGTATTACAATCATACGTAAGGCAATACAATGCCGGCGAGCATAGCTACAATGAGTACTCCGCAGATGATCGCTGCGACGATTTTCTGTTTTTTACGACTAAGCATAGTTATTTCCTCCTGATATTATATAATTATAGATAAAAGAAAGGACTTACATTCATGTTTTCTACAATACGTTTTCCTTCCCTTTTTGTCTGCTTCCTGATTTTTATCGCATGGATGCACTACGAAAAGCGCAAGGCTGCCAAACAACAGGAAAAAGAAACGGATCTCTTCTGGGAACGCGAAGAAGAGGCCAATCATACCCGTAATAAGGATATTTCACAGCTTCCGCTCTTCACTCCGGATACTACAAAGATCCCGTGGGACGGAGCAAAAAACGATACCATCCTTCATTACCTTGACGCACTGCGCCGGCTTATCGAAATGCCAATGCTGGATCTTTCCGATTATAGCAACACCGATTTGAAACTTGCCTACGGTACCGGGAATTTCCAGACTTTATCGGATTACGACGAAACCTATCAAAATTTTCTGCAGACACTTTGTGCTCTGGGAAAAGCTTATCTGGAAGCCGGTGACCTTACCCACGCAGCAGAGGCCTGCCGCCTTTGTCTCGATTACGACTCCAAAAACCGGATTGCCTACATAACATTGGCAAAAATTTACAAACAGGACAATAAGACCTATCTGTTGTCCGACCTCATTGACGAGATCAAGCATTCTCCTATCGCGCGAAAAGAAAGTCTGCTCCACGAGATTGACACACTGTAACCACCCGTGGTATAAAAATCCTTCCACCTTTTCATCGGGATGGAAGGATTCCTTTTTATTCACAAATTACCATTTGTAACTCTTAGTGGCTCTGTCCAATGTGGTATTTCTGGCAGAACTGCTGATCGATCTGCTGATCCTGCTCTGCGAGAGCAGCGAGTTTTGTCATATCGCCAAGGATCTGATTCATGCTCAAAAACGGCTGTGCGATAATATAACGCTTGGCTTCCTCATTGACATTCAAAGAAAACTGCTGAATCATCATCTCTACCACATTCTGCTTAAGCTGTTCATCCGGCGCATACAGCTGTACAACGCACGCGCGGTCAAAAAAGCGGATCATCTCTCTGCTGCCACCGTCTTTTGCGAGCACAGCAGATGTACATATGATCTGTTTTTTCTTTTCACCCATGGAAGATAAGAACAAGTTGGTAAATACGTGTTCTGCCTCACTACATCCAAAAATATCGGAGATATCATCCACAAGCAGGATATCTACATCGTCGTAAATCTTAATCTGGTTTGGCTTTGCACCAAGCCGGATCGTGCGATCCACCTCTTCCAAAAATTGTCTGCCGGTGGTAAATGCAACTTTTTGTCCGGCAAGTGCCGTCTTGCATTTGTCACAAATCTCCTGCAGTAAATGTGTCTTTCCACGCCCCGGTTTTGCGTAGATCAATACAGGCGAATACACTTTTACATTATTTAAAACTGCTTCTAACACCGCAACAGCTTCTTCGTTCGCCCCACTTACAAAAAAGTTATCTAGTTTCATCATCAGATCTCATTACCCTTCCTTTCCCCAATGATAAATTACCCTCTATAAAGAGTATCTCACAAAATGTCGATAAAAACAACACCATTTTTAAGATTTTTTGTCCGAAATGCGAATCGACGACAGGCAAACCCTCTTTGATCCGCCCTCCTGCTCATCAAATCCGTATCACGTCCGCGCTATGAGTAAGCGGATTTCGTTTTTTGTAATCAAACAAAAGCGAATACTCACCGCAGTGGCTGATTTTTCCATTTTTTAACAATTGTGGAATATCCACCGTAAACTGCTGCATATAGATCATATTAAACAGTTGTTTCGGCTGATATTTCGCATAGCCGGAAAGCACGGCGGGCTGCTCGCTTTCCTGCGCCAGAAACTCACGGACTTTCCGCTGGTACTCATGGGATCTCGGCAGTACAAACGCCGGCGGATTTTTTACATAATCTCTCGCATACATATCATATGACAATGTCTCACGCAAAATGCCTTGTGCCTCTTCGGACAAGCCGGCTTCACCGATAAATTCCCACAAGATCTCATACCTTGCGATCCGGCTGTGTTTCAGGCCAAAATAGCCCTTCTTTTCGTAAAAATCCCCCATCGCTTCATACATCTCAAACGCATCGGGATAAAAACTGCCAAGCGCCAGCATCGTCGCCTGGAACTGAAAACTGTTATAATGTACTTCAACCATCTCTTCGACGCGTTTCAGACGCAGCACATCGCCATACGACAGCCATTTGGTTGCCAGCACTTCATAGGGCGGCCGGCTCCGGTAACGGATCTCATATTCCTCTTTGACTTCCTCCATATACGATCCTTTCAGCACTTTCAGAAAGCCAAGCTGAAACTGATCCGGGCGCATCCGGTACACATCGTTAAACGATTTGTGAAATGACGCAAAATCCTCATGCGGCAGTCCCGCGATAAGGTCAAGGTGCTGGTGGATATTTTCGCCGCTCCGCACACGCGCGACGTGTTCTGCCAGCTCCGTCAGATCCATCTTCCGCCGGATTGCCTCAATCGTCGAGAGATTCGTTGACTGCACTCCAATCTCAAACTGGATGAGGCCGGGACGAAACTCTTTGAAAAGCTCGAAATCCTCCTCACGCAGCAGATCCCCGCCAATTTCAAAATGAAAATTTGTCACTCCGTTATCGTGTTCCTTTATATATTTCCAAATTTTGTAAGCATGGTCGTGGTTGCAGTTAAATGTGCGATCGACAAATTTTACCTGTTTGACACGGTTTTTCAGGAAAAAGTCTAACTCGCCAAACACGAGATCAAGAGAACGAAGCCGTACGGTCTTATCGATCGAGGACAGACAGTAACTGCAGGAAAATGGGCAGCCGCGGATCGTCTCATAATAAATGATCCGGTTTTCCATCTGATCCAGTTCCCGGTACGGAAATACAAGATCATCCATTTTCATCGGCTTACGCGGCGCAGTAAATACCGCCTTTCCATCCTCCCCGCGATAGCAAAGCCCCGCAACATCCGCAAGTTCCGCCCCGCTTTCGCCCTGCGCATAGGCCGCATATTCGCGAAAGGTCACTTCTCCCTCGCCTGCCATCACGAGGTCAACAAAGGAATATTTTTCCAGTATTTTTTCTGCATCATAAGAGACTTCCGGCCCTCCGAAGATAATTTCCACCTGCGGACATATTTTTTTGAGATTTTCGGCGACATCAAGAATGTATTCGATGTTCCAGATGTAACACGAAAATCCCACAATATCCGGCTTTTTCATATAAATCCCGGCAAGAATATCTTCTTTCTGATGATTGATCGTATACTCTGCCAGTTCAATCTCTTTCTCATATTTTCCGGCATTTGCTTTCAGGGAATACACTGCCAGATTGGAATGAATATACTTTGCATTGATTGCTGTTAATACTATTTTTTTCATTTGTCCGCCTCTTTCTTCTGCGTCTTCCTTCGATTGTACCGGTTTACTGCCATTCCGACGCCAAGCAGGCACCAGTAGACCGGCGCCACGCACACCGTAGAATCGTTGGCAAGCCCGGTCACCAGATATCCAAACGTACCAAGCAGGATTCCGATTCCGAAAATTTCGGAGGAATGGTACTCTGTTTTTCGAAAATACAGGCGAAATCCCTCTACGAGATAAATGACAAATATTGCCAAAAATGCCAATAATGAAATTCCTCCGGTCTGGATGGCAGTCTGCAAAAACATATTGTGCGGTTTTGTCACAAGCGATCCGCCATATCCAACATTTACCAGTCCCACATAATCATCGTTCGGAAAGGTATAGATAAATGTATTCGGCCCGGATCCCTGCACAATGTGCTTCTTCAAAAGCGGCAGGGTTCTCGACCAGATGTATCCACGGCGGCTTCCAAAATGCAGGTTGTTTTCAAATCCAAATGTATCAATATGGCGCAGCTGATCGAGTTTATAAAATGGTGTCACGATACGGTATTCGGTCTGATTGACGCCCATTTCCTCGTATTTTTCTCCCTGCATTGCGATTGTATAATTCCGTCCGGTTGACGGTGTATAAATGACAAATCCATTGTAGGTCTGTTGGTTGGATTCGATCTTTTTTTCCTCAATTTCGATCGTCTGGTATTTTTTATCGGAAAATTTCATGCGGTTTGCCGTCTCATCTTCGTATAAGTTATACGTTTTTCCCGCAGCATCCGTTGCCTCATAGCGGTATTCGCCCTCCGCAATATTTACCTTTAAATTCAAAATATCGCCGTTATCCATCGTAATTATCAATGTACCATCTTTTCCCTCCATGCTGCGGATCACCTGATTGTTCGCTGCCGGATGGAATATTTTGTTGATGCCGTACTCAAACAGCGGCCGGTATTGGTACACCAGCACAGCGCACAGTGCCACGCAGAGCACTCCACCGATCACAAAGGGAAGCGGTTTCTTTTTCATATTCGGAATCATCAGGATCAAGAACAACACAAGACTTGCCGCCACGCCGATACAGCCCGTCAATGACTGCGAACCAAACAGCATCACAACCAGAAGAACGGATGTAATCGCTGACACCAGACTTACAAACACGGCTCCTGGTTTCCTATTTTTGGAAATCAACGAGAGAATGACCGGCAGCACAAGCGCTACATACGATCCGACATAATTGGGATTGTACAGCGTCGCATAAACGCGTCCCACTTCAAAGTTAAATGAAAAGTTTAGTTTTTGCTCTAACATAAGGTTCATCAGGACTTTTCCCGCGCCGGTTCGGAAAAAATCATGGCCAAATGCCTGCATTCCCCCGATCAGGGACATCACAAACACACCGGCAAGAAGTCCATACGCCACAATACGGATCTCCAGTCTCCCCCGCACGATCCAGTATGCGAGAAAGAGCACAACGATATATGCCCCCAGGATAAGCATGCCTTCCCACTGCTCGTAGCCCCCCCGCACAGCAGCGTCGGTATGCTCGGAAAAAATCGTGGATTCAAATGCCATTACAAAATACAACCCCAGCGGAATAATGTATTTTTTTTCCAATTTGCTGTCCGGCATCCCGTCTTTTACAAGAAGACATTTTGCTGCCACATAAAATGCCATCAGGGCGCAGAGCAGCATAAGAAGCTGGCCTTTCCAAAACAAAAAGAAGTCATATCCTGACGTTGATTTGGAAAACCACGCATACTGACTAAGTCCGGTTTCGTACTGATAAGCCGACACCACCAGGGGCACCAGACACATTACCAGCACTACCAGTATGGCTCCTATGATATTTTGATTTTTTGTTCGCATTGTTTCTATTTCCCTTCATTGATTTCGCTATCCTCATTATACCTATGTAAGTGGATTTTGTAAAATGATTTTTGCGGCACTTCAACGTCCGGATCGAAAAAAGAGACCGTTTCTTTCGGGAAACCGTCTCTTTCTCATATCTCATGCCATTTTTACGGCAGTTCAATCTCTGAATATTCTTTTGGCGGAAGTGACTTTGTCGAATCTTTCACAAACTTACGAACCGCCTGTGCTCCCTTAACAACCGGGATATTGGTTCCTGCTCCGGCAACACAGCCTCCGGGGCATCCCATTCCTTCGATCAGGCAGCCATCTTTCTTTCCGGCTTTTGCCAAAAGAAGCATTTTCTGGCATTCGCTGAGTCCCTCGACATGCTCGATGAGTACGTCCGTTCCCGGATAATATTCATTGATACAGTCCTCGATGGCTTTGGAAACTCCGCCGGAAACGGCATATCCACGTCCTGCTCCTGTCGCATCGTGGATTGGCTCCTCGCATTCATAAGTCTCCATGTCAATGCCTTTGGCTTCAAAAATGCAGGCAAGTTCTTCAAAGGTAATAACGAAATCTACATCGCTTCGTACCGATTCACGGGAAGCTTCCAGTTTTTTCGCAGCACACGGACCGACAAATACAACGCGTGAATTTGGATGCTTCTGCTTGATGGAACGAGCTGTCGCAACCATCGGTGTCAACGCGCTGGACACGGACTCTACCATCTCTTCCGGAAGGGTTCTCTTGGCAAGAACGGACCATGCCGGACAGCAGGAAGTCAGCAAAAACGGAAGTTTTCCGGTTGTTACTTCATGTACATAATGTCTTGCCTCTGTGATCGCTCCGATATCGGCACCAAGTGCCACCTCGTAAACTTCGGAAAAACCGATTTCTTTCAATGCCGCTTTGATCTTCCAGAGACGGACATCTGTACCAAACTGGCCGATAACAGCCGGTGCCAGTTCCACGATAACTTCGTCTCCCTTTTTCATTGCCTGAATTAACTGGAAGATCTGGGATTTATCTGCAATTGCTCCAAATGGACAGTTTACCATACACTGTCCGCATTTTACACAGACTTCATCATTGATATGCGCACGTCCATGTTCGTCGCTGGAAATGGCTTTCACGCCACACGCCACCGCACACGGTCTCTGTTTTTTCGCAATGGCATCGTAAGGGCAGATTGCCTTACATTTTCCACATTTAATACATTTTTCTTTATCAATATAAGAGCGTCCGTTTACCATCGAGATCGCACCGCGCGGACATACTTCCTGACACGGATGTGCCACACAGCCACGACACTGATTGCTCACTTCATAACCACTTTCTTCACAAGCCGCACAGGCAGATGGAATCACCTGCATCAACGGTGGCTCATAATATTTATCTGAAATATTACTTTCGTTCAATCCGCTGGTAATATGTACCGGCTGACTTTCCGGCCGGAGAGACATACCCATAGCCAGACGCACTCTCTCACCTGCGATCGCGCGCTCGCGGTAAATACTGTCACGGTACAAAGGTACATCCGATGGTGTAATGCGGTATGGAATCGCTTCGATATCATCATTAATATTCTCTGATTCAAATGCAACTTTTGCTACTTCCGTAAATACCTGACGACGAATTTTTGTAATCGGGGTCTCAATACCTCTCATGTTTCTCCTCCATTTCATCCTTTTAAACTATTCAGGACTTCCGCCTACATTGGTCCTGAATAGTTACCTTAATTCTAACTGATTCTCAATAACAAGTTCAGAATAACATAAATAAAGGAGATTGTCTAGTATTTAACAATCAATTTCCGGTTTTTTTCTCAATTTCGCTACAGTTCTTTTAAGGTATCCTCACTACACTCCGGAAACTCGATAAAAAAGCAGGTTTTTTTCACTTCGTCGCTCGTCACCCAGATTTTTCCAAAATGTCTCGCCACAATGTGTTTGGCAACCATCAGACCCAGTCCGGAACCATCTTTATTTCCGTGATTGCTGGCACGGTAAAATTTTTCAAATACATTTTCCCACTCTTCTTTCGGAATCGCAATCCCGGTATCTTCCATGCTGACAAGCAGTCTGCCGCCCTCGCGGTGTATCTGTATCGTGATCTCCGTCTCTTCGTCCGCATATTTAACGGCATTTTGCAGCAAGATTAAAAAGAGCTGGCGGATGCGGTCGTAGTCTCCCTCGATCAGGGAACATTCGTCATTATACTGCAGATCTGTCGTAATTTTCCGCTCCGCGCACATGACACGCATACTGCGCATGACGTCCTGCATAACGGCGATGATATTAAGCACTTCGACGTTCATTTCAAAATCCGGATTCTGCATCTTTGACAGGATCAGAAGATCGGCGACAAGGCGCTCCATGCCCGCACATTCCTTGCGGATTCTCTCATAGTATTCCTGCTGCTTCGCCGGATCGTCTACATACCCGTCCGCCAATGTCTCCGCGTATCCTTTTACCACCGTGATCGGCGTACGGAGTTCATGGGAAACATTGGAAAAGAAATCCCGGCGGTTCTGCTCCAGATTTTCGCGGAATTCCTCGGCATCGACCAGTTTTTCCGACAAAATGTCCATACTGTCTGCCAGAAGTCCCAGTTCGTCTTTTCGCTGAATGCCCGTCTGCTGGGCGTATTCGCCGGCTGCCATGCGGAGCGCGATCTCCTTGATCCGGATGATCGGGCGCACAAGCTGGCGCGAGAAAAACGCCGACACGCTGAGCGCGACGACGAGCGCAACGATAACACTCAATGCCATATAATTCTGATACTGTCCGATCGACCGCTCACGATAATCCATCTCTCCATTGACAAGGACCACGCCGGCATTTTCGCCC
>DJNB01000099.1:5463-5583 GCA_002435545.1 Lachnoclostridium sp. UBA6475 | reverse complement strand
ATACCACCACAAAATCCGATGTCTTTCTGGCAGGCATTGCCAGCCAGCTGACTGTCATCGTTGCTTACGCAATGAATTGTCCACAATACATTCGAAGCCTAAAACCTTTAATTGCCTGAA
>DJNB01000099.1:0-5302 GCA_002435545.1 Lachnoclostridium sp. UBA6475 | reverse complement strand
AAATAATTTATCAATTACCTATATTATATAGTTTGTTTATTAATGACTAAAAAGTCACACGCTTTTTCTAGTTTACCTAAATTCCTTTAGATTGCGTATATTACGACATAGGTACTCTAGATTTTAAAGAAATACTTCCAATATTTCTTTATTATGTAGTCATATATTTCTTTGCAGCAATAGTAGACCGATCTAAGGTTAAAGAAAAAACTCCCAAAACTGCCTGTCATCCAACTCCACATAAAACACCGGAATCAGGCATGAAAAGGATCCCTAAGTCGAAAATCCACACCTTATCATGCCCTTTACCGGTCTTTTTTCAAGCTGCTTTACCCTTTATCTACGACGCAGTTTTTCCGCATCTTCCGGTAATTCCGGCTGATACAAGAAAACATAACATGTAGAATTTGTCAATCCGGATGTTACTACAACTGCCAAAGATGCCATCACGGTTGACAGGCTCACCATCAGTTTTGTGATCAGTCCCTTTCTCATGATTTGTCCCTCCTTTTCCTTTTTTTTGCCAAAAAATATGACATACTGAATTATACCAAGTCACCCGACGAAGTTTGATGACTTGTGTATGTATCAGTATATCACATATTTCTTCCAAAAACGAAAATCGCGACAGACGACAACATTTTGAGGATAGACGACAACATTTTTATAAATTCAGCCCTATTTTGACATCAAATTCACTGTTTTTCTTCTTCACCTTCATCGTTCCGAGATATTGATCCACTGCTTTTTGTACATTTTTTAATCCGTATCCATGTTCTACCGCATTCTTTTTGGTGGTCTTTCCAACCGTTCCTGTTTCTCCAGTACATGGATTAGTTACCCGGATCAGCAGCTGCGGTTTACGATATACGATTTTACACGTAATCTTCTTTTCCTCTTCTTTGCGGACGGCTTCAATCGCATTATCAAGAAGATTCATCAGGATAATGCTCATATCTTTTGGTGAAAGTTCCAACTCTTTCGGAATTTCACAATCATAGCAAATCTCTATATCATATGCCTTTGCTCTCTCATATTCGTAATTCAATATACTATCGAGTATGTAATTTCCGGTGTCAGCAATTATTTTTGCTGAGATGGCATTTCTCTCTTCGCACAATTCATCGACATATTTTTGTGCGGTAGGATACTGTCCCTGTGCAAGCATCTGACGAAGAGAAGAAAGATGTTTGTAAAAGTCATGACGCTCTCCACGGATCTGCTCCATCACATTGTGCATGGATTCTGCCTGCTTCTGTTGGCAAAGGTTCTGTACTTCCAGAATTTCCTTTTCTTTGCGCGCCTGCATATTTCGGATGGTATTGTCGTATAGATAAATCGTCATAAAATTAATTGCTATCAATAGTACCCCGCATATTACCAGATAAGTTAATGTCAGCGCCGCTTCTGTATATAAAATAATAATAAAAGCTAACGTGATAAGTGGAAGAACAACCGTAATCACCCAGTAAGATATTGGCATTGATGTATCGTCCTTTAAACTCAAAAAATTCCTTACAAGCATAACGATTACATACTGTATCATGGGTAAAAGCAGTGCAACAAAAACGGAATTATAATAACCACTTTGTTGAATTGCACTTTCGCTGACTGCCCCAATACAAACTGCCAACACTGTTTCTGAAACTCCCATCATACACATTGTTAGTACCGAAACCAATACTGCTTTAGACACTCTTCCTCTATAAGAAATGTAGAGCATACAAAAACCGCATAATAGTGCAGATAACAAATTCAAAAAAGGCATACTAAAAATTAAATACGCACTCGTTGTTATCACAAAAAAGATAGCACATCCCCCAAGAACCCTTTTTGTTTCCACCTTTTCTCTATAAAAACACGCACCAAACAGGTAAAATATGTACGTTTGAAATAAACTCGCTATGATAAATGTTATCTCAAATATCATTCTTCTTCCTCCAGCTTATGCAGATTCCAGATTTCTCTTGTGGCTTTTTCATACTTGCGTCCGATCGGGATCTTTACACCATTGATCATTTCAAATTCTTTACGTGAAAATGCTTTCACATAATTCAGATTTACAAGAAATGACCTGTGGCACCGCACAAAATGATCTTTTTTAAAGGCCTCCTCCCACTCGTTTAACGTTTTCTTTATGACTATTTTGTTTCCTTCTTTATCATACACTGTTATTTTTTTACTTTCTGCTTCCATATATAAAACATCCTGCAAAAACAGACGGTATTCCCTGCCATCTTCTTCATACCATATACTCTGCCTATGCGCAGTATGTTCTTTGAGCAGTATTTTTAAATCCCTTGTGATTTTTTCCCGGTCAAACGGTTTGCGGTAAAATCTTCTCGGCTCCAGATCAAAAAGCTGCTCACAGTAACTGCTTTTCTGTGAGATAAATATAAGATCCAGATTCTGTTTTTCTACTTGTTCACGCAATACTTGACCAACTTCTACTCCATTTAGTCCGGGCAGTTCGATATCCAGATAAATGATATCAAAAGTATACCCATTTGAAAAATCTTTTAGCAGTGCTTCTCCGTCATTATATATATGTATATCAAAATTCTCAGGCAGAACATTTTTCAATATTTTCTTTAATTCCTGACATGCTCCGTTATCATCGTCACATATTGCAATTTTCATATAAATCATCCTTCTCACTCGTACATTGTAACTATTGCGTTACTTTTAATCTTATTATACACTCTTTTCCATCTTTTGGGAAGTCCCTATTTTAGGTACTTATCACATTTTTCCATGTTTACTTCGCATTTACACATGGTATTTATTTCTTTTCTGTTTTATGATGTATTCATATCCTTCGTAGGCATAATATACAGTCATCCACAGTAGAAGGAGCGAGTATAACGATACGATACTCGTACAGCATACCCAAAACCGGGATGGGAATCAGCAACGCTTTTTTCCATCCCATTTTCTTGACACGATACCCTGCGCAATGATACACTTAATGTATAATTGACATTACAAGGAGGGATTATGATGGCTGTTCGAACTTACGATGAAGTTTACTTTTTCAATTTTGACTCTTATGAGGATCTGCGTCTCTATGAGGTCGGCTGTCAAAAATGTGACCCTTCTTATGGTTATGGTCCCATCATACGTGATTTATATATACTGCATTACATTTATGAGGGCAGTGGAACGCTCTACATGAATGATCAGGAATACCCTGTGACAGCGGAGCAGGCATTTGTCATCCCGGCGGGTACGCTCGGATATTATGAAGCAGATGCCAAAACACCGTGGAATTATATATGGATCCAGTTTCAGGGAAATAAAGTGGAAGAATTGCTGACAAAATCTGGTATTACGAAAGAGAATCCTGTTTTTACTCCCGTTACCAACGGATTAAATATCGGAGTGTGCCTCAATAATATTTTGACAAATCCTGACAAAAATTGTTATTGTATGTCACAATTTTATCTTCTATTTGAATACATGATACAAGATACTCCAAAGCAGGCAGCTTCGTTTGAAATAGATAACTCTTTAAAATATTTACGTAAGGTTATCAACTATATATCACAAAAATACAGCGAGCCTATTCGTATCAGTGAAATCGCCAAACACTGTGGGTTAGACCGCTCTTATCTTAGTAAATTATTTAAAAATGCAACCGATATGACACCCCAGGAATACCTCTTGTCTTTCCGCATGAATAAAGCAAAAGAATTGCTCAAAGACAGTTCTGTTTCTGTGCAAAATGTCGCCTATTCTGTCGGCTATAATGACCCTTTTTCTTTTTCGAAATTCTTTAAAAGAGAAACGGGATTATCGCCGAGTGAATACCGTAAAAAAAACCTGTAAGGAGGTTCTTATGAACAATAATACATTAGGATATCTTCCGGCACTCGGCTGGAATTCCTGGAACACATTTACGTGGGATATCAATGAGACGCTGATCAAAGAAGTTGCCGACTGCTTTGTCGAAAATGGCTATAAAGACGCCGGCTACGAATATATTGTTATCGACGACTGCTGGAGTCTTCGCGAACGTGACAAAGACGGTAATCTTGTCGCTGATCCGAAAAAATTTCCACACGGTATGAAAGCCGTCGCCGATTACATCCATGCAAAAGGATTGAAATTTGGTATGTATTCCTGCGCGGGCACGCATACCTGCGCCGGTTATCCCGGAAGTTTTGAACACGAATTTCAGGATGCCGCACAGTTTGCCGCCTGGGACGTTGATTATCTAAAATACGATTATTGTTTTAAACCGCGCCAAATGTCCGGTGAACTTTTGTACAAACGCATGAGTCTTGCCCTGAAAAACTGCGGCCGTGACATTCTTTTTTCTGCCTGCAACTGGGGAGAGGATGATGTCCAGCATTGGATCCGCGAATCCGGTGCCCACTCGTACCGCTCTACTCCGGATATCCAGGACAATTGGGAATCCATCTGTAAAATTGCACTTTCGCAGATTGATAAAGAATGTTTTACTGGAAATTATTGTCATAACGATATGGATATGCTTGTCGCAGGTATGCACGGTGGGAGCAATGACGACTTTATCGGCAGCATTGGTGGTTGCACCGATACCCAGTATAAAACGCATTTTGCTTTGTGGTGCATGATGGGATCTCCGCTTATGATTGGCTGTGATATCCGAAAAGCCGATGATTTTACGCGAAATCTTCTGCAAAATAAAGATCTTCTTGCGATCAATCAGGATCCGGAAGTCCGCGGTGCCTACCGTGTAAAAGTGGAACCTCAGTGGTTCCATGAAAATGATGCGTTTGTACTGGTGAAAGCATTGGCAGACGGAGATGTTGCCATCGGTCTATTTAATCTGTCCGACACCGCCAGGGAACTGACTTTGCAGTTTTGGGACATCGGTATTTCTTATGCTTCCGGTGTCGCCCTTTCTCTCTATGACTGCTTTGCTCATAAAGACATTGGAACTTATAAAGAGCGGTTTGCCATCACGGTTCCATCGTGTGACTGTGTCGTTGTAAGAGCAAAGGTGGTTATCGGTTAATGGAAAAATTTTACAAAACTTGTATAACCTGTGACGCCCGCTTGACGAGCGATGAAAAAGCAATTTACATGAAATTGGTAAACCGCAACGCAACGGAATTTCTCTGTCTGGATTGTCTCAGCAGAAAACTCGGCTGTGACCGCGCGGCTTTGGAAAAGCGCATCCGCTATTATCGCGAAAGCGGAAACTGCGTACTTTTTCGATAAAACAAGGGCTTCCCGTCCATGCAGATGACATGGTGGGAAGCCCTGATTTTATTATCAGCAAATTATTTTTAGTGATGGAACAGACGGATTCCTG
>DJNB01000081.1:2495-13832 GCA_002435545.1 Lachnoclostridium sp. UBA6475 | reverse complement strand
TCGGCAGAATAGCATGGAGTCTCTGCAACAAAAATGAGACTTCCGCGCTTTTAAAGCCGTCGTGCAAAACGACGACCAATATTAAGAAGAGCCATTTGTCCAAAACCGGAAAATGGATCGTGAAGAACTGGTAATTTCATCTTGTGAAATTGTACAAGTCATTGTATAATATAAGTAATAAAATTTATCATATTAGGAGGGTATTTTAATTATGAGTATTCAGATTCAAAAAGTAACCGATGCATCCTTTAAAAAATATGGACGTGTTCTGACAGGAGAGTATGATGTTGATGCATTGATCGAAAAAATGCAGGAGATGCCCTGCCCGGATGACGAAGTTGTCTATGTGCCATCGGAAAGCGCTTTGGAGGCTTTGCCGGTAATGAAAGATTTTACCGATAGTCTGTATGGCGGACTTCCAATCCAGATCGGATACTGCAATGGAAATAACCATCTTTTGAATGCAGTAGAATATCATCGTTCTTCCGAGATCAACGTAGCAGCAACCGATCTGATCCTTTTGATCGGAAGTGAGCAGGATATTGAGGAAGACGATACCTACGATACATCTAAGATTGAGGCATTTTTAGTACCAAAGGGAACGGTGATCGACGTATATGCGACGACACTTCACTATGCTCCATGCAGCGTAGACGGTGCAAACTTCCGCTGTGTAGTCGTTCTTCCAAAAGACACAAACCTTGATCTGGTTGTAAAACCGGAAGGAGCCAAAGAAGATAAACTTCTGGTAGCTCGCAACAAATGGCTGATCGCTCATCCGGATGCTAAGATCGAAGGTGCATTCAATGGTTTGAAAGGCGAAAATATATCTGTAAAATAAGAAATAGAATAACGATTGCGATAGAAGCCGGATTTCTCCCAATGAGATGTCCGGCTTGTTTTATGAAAAGACCTGAAATTTTTGAAAATATTTTCATTTAGGTATTGACAAATGCAAAACATATGAATATAATTAAATGTGTAAATATGAATAATTGTTCATATGATAAAATTTTGAGAAAGGAGCAGAACTTATGAAACAGCAAGAAACAAATGGTGATTTTCTGGCAGTACATGCCGATGTGGTAAAACGGGTTTTAGACAAACAGCCGGCAGAAGAAGAATTGTACGATCTCGCAGAACTTTTTAAAGTATTCGGAGATTCGACCCGCATCCGTATCCTGCATGCACTGCTGGAAACCGAATTGTGCGTAGGTGATATGGCACAGATATTGAATCTGTCCCAGTCCGCAGTCAGCCACCAGCTCAAAATTTTGAAAGATGCAAAACTTGTTCGATTCCGGAGAGAAGGAAAGATCATCTTTTATGCATTGGATGATGAACATGTGAGAAACATATTGAGTATGGGCGTAGAACATGTTGAAGAAGAACAAAAATAATTTAGTGAAAAAATGGAGGTTTTTATCATGAAGAAAACATACAAAGTAGACGTAGATTGTGCAAACTGTGCAGCAAAGATGGAGGAAGCAGTAAAAAATACAGCAGGGGTCAAAGACGCTGCGTTGAGTTTTATGACATTGAAATTGAAAGTGGAATTTGAAGAAGGTGCCGATGTAGATGCGGTTATGAAAGAAGCTTACAAAAATTGTAAAAAGGTAGAGGACGATTGTGAAATCTTCCTGTAAAGGAGAGAGTGTTTATGACGAAGAAGCAAAAAAAAGTATTATACCGGATTATTATATCCCTTGTACTTCTTGTCGCCGTATCGATTGTAGATACACTGGTGGAACTGCCGTTGATCGCGCAGATAGTCCTGTATCTGATCCCTTATTTTATCATCGGATATGACATTCTGAAAAAAGCGGGAAAGGGAATTTTGAACCGTCAGGTCTTTGATGAAAATTTCCTGATGGCAGTTGCGACGATAGGAGCAATTCTTCTCGGAGATTTCCGCGAAGGAAGTGCCGTTATGCTTTTTTATCAGATTGGCGAGCTGTTCCAGAGTTTTGCGGTTGGAAAAAGCCGTAAAAACATCACAGCTTTGATGGATATCCGCCCGGATTATGCCAATATTATCGTGGACGGAAAATTGGAACAGGTAGATCCGGATGATGTGGAAATAGGAACGGAAATCGTTGTAAATCCAGGTGAGAAAGTGCCGATTGACGGTGTAATCACAGAGGGAAATACAACGTTAAATACAAGTGCATTGACAGGAGAAAGTGTTCCGAGAAATGCAAAATGCGGCGAAGAAGTTATCAGTGGATGCATTAACCTCACGGGTACGATCACATTAAAGACGACAAAAGAGTTTGGAGATTCGACCGTTTCCAAGATTTTGGATCTGGTGGAAAATTCAAGTATGAAAAAGTCCCGCTCGGAGAATTTTATTACAAAATTTGCCAAATATTATACGCCGGCAGTATGTTACAGCGCGCTGGCATTGGCAATTCTGCCGCCGCTTATTTCCCTTCTTATGGGAATTTCACCGGCATGGCAGCAATGGATCGTGCGTGCTCTTACGTTCCTCGTAATCAGCTGCCCATGTGCTCTTGTTATTTCCATTCCGCTTAGCTTTTTCGGAGGGATTGGATGTGCTTCGACAAACGGAATCCTTGTGAAGGGATCGAATTATCTGGAAGCACTGGCAGACACAAAATATATCGTATTTGATAAGACCGGTACACTTACGAAAGGTGTCTTTGAAGTAAGCGGCATTTATCCGGAACAGGGTATCACCAAAGAACAGCTCATTGAATACGCCGCGTATGCGGAGAGTGGTTCCAGCCACCCGATCAGCGTGAGCCTGAAAAAGGCATACGGAAAAGAAATGAGTCTGGAGCGCGTCAATGACATCGAAGAAATTGCCGGACATGGTGTGAAAGCGGTTGTAGACGGAAAAACGGTATATGCCGGAAATCTCCGTCTGATGAATAAAATGGAAATTTCTGTAAGCCTGGAATATGACGAAGGAACGATGGTATACGTAGCCGTTGATAACCACTATGCCGGTTGTATCACCATCTCGGATGTGATCAAAGAGACATCGAAAGATGCCATTTCCGGTTTGAAAAAGCATGGCATAAAACAGACCGTGATGCTGACCGGAGATGCGAAAAAGACCGCCGAAAGAGTGGCACAGGAAATCGGAATGGATAAGGTGTGCAGTGAACTTCTTCCGGCAGATAAAGTAAATGAAGTTGAGAAACTTCTTGCGCAGAAGGCAGCAAAAGAAAAATTGGCATTTGTCGGAGACGGAATCAACGATGCACCGGTTCTTTCCCGTGCCGATATCGGTATCGCGATGGGAGCCTTGGGTTCCGACGCTGCGATTGAAGCAGCCGACATCGTATTGATGGACGACGACCCTGCCAAGATTTCTCTGGCAATGAAAATTTCGTTAAAGACGTTGAAAATCGTCAAACAAAATATCGTATTTGCCCTTGCAATTAAGGCAATCTGCCTGATCTTAGGTGCACTTGGTATCGCCGGGATGTGGCTTGCCATCTTTGCCGACGTCGGTGTTATGGTACTGGCAGTTCTCAACGCAACACGGGCTTTGAAACTGTAAAACAATAAATTCCTTTTTAAAATTGAGTTTGGCGTTGAGGAGATATTGCAATTATCAAACTTTTATGATACGATTTAAGTACATCATCAATACTAGGAGGAATGAGTATGAGTAAAAAAGTGACAAGAGGGATACTTGCAGTAGTTTTTATGGCAGTGTGTCTTATAGCGGCACAGTCGCAGAAAATACAGGCAGCACAGGAGATACCGATCAGTTCAGCGGACGATCTCCAGCAGATGGAAAATAATCCGTCCGGCAGTTATTATCTGACAAAAGATATTACGGTTCCGGCAAACACCGTTTTATTTAAAACGTATGAAACACAGTTTACAGGGACATTAGACGGAAAAGGACACGCAATTAACGGCTATACCTATTCTGACGATAACTGGGCAGATTCTGCAAGTCTTTTTTCTTATGCGAATAATGCCACTTTTAAAAACTTAAAGATGAACAATGTAAATATCTCACTAAGAGGAGGCGGAAACGCATGTGCGCTTGTATCATCCCCGACGAAATGTACATTTGAAAACATTACAACGAGCGGAAAAATAACGGTTGGCGGTACAGCAGGTAATGCGGCAGGAATCGCAGTAACGCCGGGCGAAAAATGTACTTTTATTAAATGTGTAAATAAAGCAGATATCACGGTGAATGCGTATGACCTTACAAAGAGTGAAGAACAGGACAACATAGACTCAGCGGGTGGCTTTGCATGTGGAATTGCCGGTTTTGCAAGTGACGGTACGGCAAAACAATGTTCGAATTCAGGAAAGATTACGATAAATGGTGATCTTCGCTGGGGAAGTGATGGGATTACGGCAGTTGGTCTGTTTGATGGAATTAAAAGTATTGCTGCAAGTAAAAATACCGGAACCGTTACGGCAAAGAACGTAAGTGGCGCCGGTTCTGCGAACGGAACCGTACTGGCATGTGGCGTTGCAGGTACGATCAATAAGATGACATCTTGTTATAATACCGCACAAATTACTGCATCAAACAACAATAAGCAGGTTGGTGTTATTGCAGTCGGAATCACCAACAGTTCAAGCGGTGAAAAGACGAAAGTTCTCAGATGTTACAACAAAGGAGACATTCAAATATCCGGAATTGCCGGATTGAAAACGAAATCACGCATCTTATCCGGTGCAGGCGGTGTCGGCGGCTTAGATATATATTCGGTCACGGAAAGTTATAATACCGGAAAAGTTTCGGCAAATGTAAGCAGTGGCGACGTAATGGTAGGCGGTGTCGTGGCATCTGTCGTTAATGTCCGCAATTGTTATAATACGGCAAAGATTTCCGCATCATCAAGTGCGGGCGGTTATATAGGCGGTATAGCAGGAACCCAGTCCTCCCCTGCAAAAGGGAAGAGTTCAGAAGCAGCGGCATGCAACTATAATACTGCAGCAGTAAAAGCAGGAAGCAAGATTTCAAAAGGCAGCATTCTGGGACGTTACGAAATCGCCGGAATCTATGCCAAAGCGGCTGTTTATGATAACTACTACAAGTCCGGTAAACCATATGGCAGCATGAATATTACATGGAAACCTTTCTTTGCAAAAGCAGTAAAAACGTCTTCCATGAAGCCAAACAAGTGTAAAAAACTGTCCTCAAAGTACTGGGTGTACTCTTCAAAACATAAGAGAATGATCTTGAAGAAAAATAAAGAGAAATAAACAGAGCAGATAACATAAAAGGACTGGCATTCATAAGCCGGTTCTTTTTTTCGGTGGGCAGGAAGTTGGAATTTTGAGATAGGAGTATTGACAACTATAAGTTTCACTAGTATAATGGGTTTCATTAAAAGAATGAAAGTGGTGTTTTGAATGAAACTATGCAAGGCGGAATTTGATTGTGTTGGAAATAAATTTTTACGATTACCAAATGTTCAACGGTATGATATAGTGCATAAGACAGAAGATGGATTTGTGGCTCAGATCGAGATGGAGGATGGCTATGAGTTCTTGTTAAATGCCTATGTGTATTCACAAGTATTTCCCTCTACGGCAATCGAACTGATTGGAAAAAAGGAATGGAAAGACAATTGTAGTGTTATTATTTCTCCTTATATATCTGAACGTACAGCCAGGATCTGTGAGCAGAATGGAATTGGCTATTTTGATTATGCCGGAAATTGTTATTTTTCAGGACATTCTATATTTATAATGGAAAGAGGTAATAAAAATCAAAATCCAAAATCGAATAAGGCGGTATCTGTATTTGAAACATCATCAGTGGTGTCGTCGTTGATTTTACGAGAATTATTGCTGGATACTTCAAAAGAATGGAAACAAAAACATTTAGCAGAAAAATTAAATTGCAGTATTGGACAAGTTTCAAAAGTAATTAATTTTTTGAAAAATAATGCTTGGATCAAACAGGAAAATAATGGATATAAGATTACAGATATTGGAACTCTTATGAAGGAATGGAGTGAGATATATGGGAAAAAGGAAAAGCAGATATATGGCTGCTACAGTTTAGAGCAGCTCTCTGTTATTGAAAAAAAACTGGTGTATTTGCGGAAAGATATGGGGATAGATACGTATTTAACCGGAATTTCCGGCGGAGTTCGATATGCTCCGGTTGTTCGATATAATAAACTTTATATGTATATTGCGCCTGAAGATATTCAGGAAGCAATACGGTATTTAGAATTAAAAGAAGTAACTAGTGGTGCGAACGTCATTTTATGTCCGTTGGATAATGAGGCTTATATTAAAGATGCCCGGTTGATCAGGGAATCTATGGTAGTTTCGCCTGTTCAAATATATTTGGATTGTAAACAAATGAAAGGGCGTGGGGAAGAAATGGCAGAAGCGGTTTTAGAAAAGGAGATACTTAATGGTAAGGGATGATGATTTAAACAGCAGTGTGGATTATTCGAAAGGACAGAAAAGAGCGGCGCATAGAATCCTTGTAGAATTGGTTAATATTTTTACCGAATATGAGGACGATATCCGCGTGGTAGGAGGCTGGGTTCCTGATTTAATGTTTCCCAATGAAGGACATATTGGAAGTGTTGATGTTGATATTTTGATCAATCATTTAACATTGAAAGATGAAGGGTATCAAAATATGTCAAGAATTTTGAAAAAGAATGGATACAGAGATCATCCGGATAAGTATTTTTCTTTCGTAAAAACAGTAGAGGTTGAAAATATAAAATATGATGTGGATGTAGATTTACTTGCAGGAATGTATGGAGGAACCCAGCAGCGAAAAAGAAGTCAGCATGTACAGGGGATTAAAGCACTCAAAGCCACAGGAGGAAACTTTGCTTTCGATTTTCCCGCACAAAAAGTCAGCATAGAAGCAAAACGCCCAGATGGTGCAATAGACATTGCATGTGTAAGTGTTGTGGCAGTAGTACCTTACATAATAATGAAAACAGCAGCACTTGGAAGGGGAAAAGCCAAAGATGCCTATGATATTTACTTTGTTCTTAAACATTATGCAGGTGGTGTTAAAGGGCTGGCAAGAGAGTTTCAAATTGTAAAAGACAAGAATATTGTGAAAAATATGAAGGAAAAACTATTGGGAAAATTTGCAACTGCAGATCATGCAGGTCCAAGAGATGTTGCTGACTTTATGGATCTTTTAGATGAAGAAGAGGAACAGATGGTACAGCGGGATGCTTATGAACAAGTTCAAGCGTTGATACAAGAGATTGACCGTGTGTAATACATATTCGGTTATGTATAGCTGCAATATTTTAGGGCAAGCGAACTCTTTGTTCGAGTGAAGGGACATTTTTGTAAAAGCATATTGTTTGCAGCGCGTATAAATGATATAATTTTATTTATGAAGGAGGGGGTGCTTATGATGCCGGACGAGAAAATTGAAAACTCCAAACAACTGGAATTTGCTGTATTCTGCATTGAAAATGTTGCAGCAAAACTGGGAGTAGGTGCTGAAAAAGTATATGACGCATTCACGGCAAAAAGCAATATCCTTAATGGCTATATTGTGCCCGAATATGAAGTATTGCATACCCAGAGCCGGGAATATATTGTAGACGACCTTCTGGATGTGATGAAAGAGAGAGGGGTGGAAGTATGATTGTCTATCATGGTTCGTATTTAGAAATTGATACTCCCGATTACCTTCATTCTCGTCCGAATGTAGATTTTGGTCGTGGTTTTTATGTGACACCGTTGCGTGAGCAAGCATTGAAATGGTGCAGTAAATTTAAACGGCGTGGACAAGATGGTATTGTATCACATTATAAATACGATAAAAGTCGGGAAACTGAATTGAAAATCTTAAAGTTTGACTCGTATTCAGAGGAATGGCTTGATTTTGTCTTGAATTGCCGTAGTGGAAAAGATACATCAAATTATGATCTTGTAGTGGGTGGTGTTGCCAATGATAAAGTATTTAATACAGTAGAATTGTTTTTTGATGGACTAATTGACAAGAGGGAAGCAATTAAACGCCTGCGTTATGAAAAGCCTAATCAGCAAATTTGTTTCCGAACAGAAAAAGCACTTTCTCTGCTACATTTTGAAGGGAGTGAACAGATATGACAGCAAATCCCATTTTGCTTCAAAAAAAATACAGCCGTGTTGTAGAATGCTTTGCAAAAAGACAAGCAATTTCACTGGATGCAGCATTGGATTTCTTTTATCACTCAGAAGTTTATCTGTTGATGCGCGACGGCGTGTCTGATATGCACTGCATGAGTGATGCCTATCTGGCAGAAGAACTGCAACAGGAATATGCTGAGAAAGGTCTTTGAGTTAAGGAGAATGGATTATGAGTAAGAATCAAATTACTACTATAAATCGCGATTTTCTGGAAAGTGTTTCTGAGGTATTATTAGAAGCAAGAAAGAATGCTAAAACGGCAGTTAATCTTTCTATGGTATATGCCTATTATGAAATTGGCAGAATAATTGTTGAGGAAGAACAGCGCGGTGAAAAGCGAGCGGCCTATGGAAAACAGATATTACAAGAACTATCGAAATATCTCACAAACAAATTTGGGAAAGGATACTCGGCAGAAAATCTTAAGTTAATGAGACGTTTTTATGTCGTTTATCAAAATGATCAAATTGGGGAAACACCGTTTACCCAATTTGATAATCTGCCTACTGTCAACACAGGTAGAAGATTCTATCTTAGTTGGTCGCATTACCTGAAACTGATGCGGATAGATAATATAGATGAGCGTCATTTTTATGAAATTGAATCCATAAAAAATGACTGGAGTCTGAGTGAATTGAAGCGGCAATATAATACGTCTCTTTATGAACGAATTGCACTTAGTACAAATAAAGATGAGGTTTATCGTCTTGCAATGGAAGGTCAGACAGTAGAAACACCGAAAGATGCAGTTAAGGATCCCTATGTGTTGGAATTTCTTGGATTAAAAGAGTTGCCAGAATATTCCGAGAATGAATTGGAAAGCCGAATTATCGATAATTTGCAGCAGTTTTTACTGGAACTTGGCACTGGTTTTGCATTTGTAGGCAGACAAGTAAGGTTCACGTTTGGTGAAGAACACTTTATGGTAGATTTGGTTTTTTATAATCGCTTATTACGCTGCTTTGTTTTATTTGATTTAAGGAAGCATTGCAAAAATTGCTGAAAGAACAGATGGAAGATGATGAAGATTAAATTATATCGTGAAAGGAAGATTAATTATGTACGAAATGAAACCGGAATATTATATTGGAATAGAAATGATCGATGAGGAACACAAACAGCTTTTTCAATATGCGGATGAAGCTTATGAGCTGCTTCATGATGAATTTACACCCGATAAATATGATAAAATGGATACGATTTTGCAGAAGCTTCGTGATTATACGGTAAAGCATTTTGCTGACGAAGAGGCTTATATGGAATCCATTCATTACAATAAAATATTTACGCAGAAAATCCAGCATCAGGAATTCGTTCAAAAACTGGACGAGTTTATGGAACTGCATAGGGAAGAGACGGAAGATCAGGATAAACAGATTATGGATATTCTTGAGTTTCTTACAGGATGGTTGGTGAACCATATTTTGCATGTGGATGGACAGATTCCTAAAAAAGAAACGTGTTTGTTATAATTTTGATGTAATTGATTTGGGAAAACCTGTCAGAAAAGAACTGCGGGAATCCATCGAAAGAGAACAGACGGAATAAAATTAGGTGTATGATTGTGATAATGACTACATGGAAGATGGTGTACAGACTTGGTTTGGGCAGATCCAACACTGTTTTAGAAGAAAGAAGGGTGAGTATCATGGCAAAAACATTTAAAGATAAGCTGAAAAATGCAGGAGAGTTTATAAGCGAAACTATTGCGGATGTAGGTAAGCAGGCAAAAGACAGCGAAATGATTGATAAAATTTCCAATGAAGCAAAGGATGGACTCGTATTTGTGTCAAATGGGGTAAAGGATGGTGCTAAAAAATTATCCAATGGTGCCAGATCGGGTGCTGATGTGATTAAAAATGCCGTAGCAGAACATAAAAAACAGGGCGTTCAAGATGTTATTGAG
Organism: Lachnoclostridium sp. UBA6475; assembly: GCA_002435545.1. GTDB lineage: Bacteria > Bacillota > Clostridia > Lachnospirales > Lachnospiraceae > Eubacterium_F. The sequence continues at coordinate 3,802 of DJNB01000081.1, read as the reverse complement.
AGTAAAGAGCAAGAAGATAACAAAGAAAGAAAAGTGAGTTTGGATGAACAGCTTCACGATACAGTAAATAAATACAATGCAGCTTATGCAGAGTTTGAAAATAATGGTTCAGCAATTTTGAGACAGAGAGAACGTTCTGTGGATTTACTGGAGAACGTTGAAAATTTAATAAATAGTATTGCAAATCACCCAAAGAGCTTTGATGCAGATTTTAAGGATATTCAACTTTATAAAAAAGATTTTAAAGATGTTTGTGATTATGCGGCACAAGAGCTAAATGCAGCAAAGAAATCTATGGCAGGTGTAGGTGCCGGAGTAGGGGGAGGAATGGCTGTTGCAAGTCTGGCACCGAGTGCAGCTATGTGGGTAGCCACTACATTCGGAACAGCTTCTACAGGAACCGCTATATCGACATTGTCAGGTGCAGCAGCTACTAATGCCGCATTGGCATGGCTTGGAGGCGGTGCAGCCGCAGCAGGTGGAGGCGGAATGGCATCAGGAACAGCATTTTTGGCAATAGCGGGTCCTGTCGGCTGGACAATCAGCGGAGCAACTTTACTTGCTTCAATCGCTTTATTTGCAAATAAGAAGATAAAATTGAATAAAGAGAAAAAAGAAGAGATAGAGGCAGTATTACGTAATGTTGAATCCGTTAGTGAAGTAAATGTCAAAATGCAGTCATTATTAGATAAAACAGACAAATTAAGAAATATGCTGAATGGTCAGTATGGAAAGAGTATGTCTTACTATGGAAAAAACTTTATGGAAATAGCAGATGAAGGGCAAATGTTATTGGGAACACTTGTGAATAATGCAAAATCTTTAGCAGTAACGCTAGGTGAAACTGTGGAGGAAAAAAGCAAATGACAGAAGCTAAAAAGACTATTAAAAGTGGGCAAGAACAAGCCGTTGCTTCCTGGATTAATTATCTGAATCAGGTACGATTAGACAGATTGATGGGGACATTGCAGAAAGAAGAATCAAATCTGAACGAAGCGATGTCTACCATTAGTGAAACACTTAAAACTATTAGCAGAGATATAGTGAATAATGGAAAAGGACGAGGCGGTCAATATGGAATGCATGGATTCATTGCTGAGGTTGCAGAATGTGGTATCGGAAATGCCAGAGAGCAGATAGAGGGAAAAACTCCTATTTATGAATGGATCAATGATAATGGTCCTGAAGATTTAAGAAGGGGTGCAACGCTGATTCAGCAGAAATTTGTTAATGGTGGTGGACATTTATCATTGCAGGCAATTCATATGCACTTAAATGATTATCCTGACTTCCTTGATAATGGGGGG
>DJNB01000081.1:0-2481 GCA_002435545.1 Lachnoclostridium sp. UBA6475 | reverse complement strand
GGAGTATATCAGATTCCGGAAGACCATTATGAGAAGATAAAATGGCTGCTTTCAATTTCAGAAAAGGAAGCTAATAAAATGCCTACATCAACAGGTGAATTTTCACTGAAGCAGTGGAAAGAAGTTCATGATTTTTTTGAAAGTGGAGATATTCCGCTTGATAAGGTAGAGCCATCTAAATTGAGGTATGATGAAGTTCAGAAAGATTCATACGAACAAACTTTTTCAAAAGAAAAAGATAGTCTGAAACAACAAAATCAGGAAAGAAAAGAGCAGGCATATATAAAGAGTAAGCCAACATTTGCTGAAGGAGCGAAAGCTACTGTAGCATCGGCTGCAATTGAAGGTACAATGTCATTGTGTATGGCAATCGCTGAGAAGAAAAAAGATGGTAGGAAGGTTAGTGAGTTTAGTGAAGGCGATTGGAAAGATATTATAATGGTCTCATAAATTAAGACACTGAACGCGACATTTCTTAATGAATCTGATATACTATAACCAACAAATGAAAGAAGGTACTTATTATGTCCAGATCAAGAAGAAAATTCAGTGCTGAATTTAAAACCAACCTCGTACTCCAGCTGCTTAAAGGAGAAAAAGAACTTAATGTCCTTGCTGTTGAAAACGATATTCAACCAAATCTCCTGCGTAACTGGAAGAAGGAATTCCTTGCAAATGTTTCTCTCGCTTTTGATAACAAGAGGGAAGACGATCTCCGGGAAAAACTTGCCGAAGAACGCAAGGAAAAAGCCGAATACGCCAAAAAGGTTGGTCAACTTACTATGCAGGTTGACTGGCTCAAAAAAAAATCTGAAGAAGTTGTCGGACCTGACTACGAGAGTAAATTTAGTCCGAACCTTTCGACGACTAAAGAATTGCCAGTTTTTACCAGTGTAAAGTTGCTTGGAATCAACCGCACCAGTGTGTATTACGAGGGACTTCCTGTTTCACAGGCAGAATTGGAATGCAAATCTATCATTGACCATTGCATACGGATAATCTGTCAAAGACTCGAATGACTGGAAGGAGACGAAGAAAAAATGAGTGATGATTCAGCAACATTTTTTTGTAGTAGGATTGTGTTATTTATGATATACTAAAGCATAGAAGGATCAAAGTGATTAAAACATGAAAATAATTTGAAGAAATGAGGAACAATATGTCTGAAGAATCAAAACCGCATGTTGTGAAGTCACATGACATCAGATTGGATTCTGATTATGTGAGTTGGGTTCATGATGTGAAGCAGCGTTATGTGTCTGCACAGATAAAATCAGCGGTCAAAGTAAATACAGAGCAGCTTTTCTTTAACTGGCAGTTGGGGCGGGATCTGGTTGAGAGAAAAGCGGAGGAGAAATGGGGAAAAGGAATTGTGGAGCAGCTTAGTCTTGATCTGCAGAATGAATTTCCCAAAGCGAAAGGATTTTCAGCAAGAAATCTTTGGAATATGAAAAAATGGTATCTATTCTATTCCGGAAATGAGAACTTTTCAGAGCTGGTACATCATATAGAGGAAAGTCTTGATATGAAAAGCTTAAAACTCCAGCAGATTGGTGAGGAATTAAGTCAAAATGAAAAACTGCAACAACTTGTTGCAGAAATTGGTTTTCCTAAGTTTTTCGGCTTTGTTCCATGGGGACATCATATAGAAATAGTTACGAAGTGTAAAACGGTGGAAGAGGCTTTGTTCTATGTCAGAAAAACTATAGAGGAGAGCTGGAGCAGAAGTGTTCTGATTGATAATATAAAGGCTCATTTATATCAATCTTCAGGTAGTGCCCTGACTAATTTTGCTGAAAAACTTCCGACAATACAGGGAAAACTGGCACAGGAAATTGTCAAGGATACTTATGATTTTGGGTTTGTTTCATTGCCTGCAGGATATGATGAAAAAGAATTAGAAGACGCATTGGAACAGAACATAACAAGATTTTTGCTGGAACTTGGATCTGGTTTTGCTTTTATTGGACGTCAGAAAGAGATTATTGTAGCAGGCAAAACCAGAAAGATTGATATGCTTTTTTATCATATAAAACTTCGATGCTATGTCGTTGTTGAGTTGAAAGCAGTATCGTTTGAACCGGAATTTGCCGGAAAACTGAATTTTTATGTGAATGCAGTAAATCAGTTAATGAAAATGGATGATGACAATCCGACGATAGGATTGCTTATATGCAAGGATAAGGATCAGACGGAGGTACAATGGGCGTTTCAGGGAATTGAAACACCTATGGGAGTTGCAACCTATGATAACATTCGGATGAATGAGATTAAGTCTCAGCTGCCATCGGAGGAAGCGATTCAGAAACGCTTGGAACAGGCAGAAGAGGAATATCTGCTGAAATTGCAGGAAAAGAATAAGTAGGTATGACACAGAAACAATTTGCTGAGTATTTTAGAATTCCTTACCGAACATTAGAAGATTGGGAACGAGGGGTTCGGCAGGAGGCTGTAGCATGCTTTCTCGCCTTTGACAAGGCT
>DJNB01000075.1 GCA_002435545.1 Lachnoclostridium sp. UBA6475 | reverse complement strand
ATCAGGATGATTCCTGCTGCCAGAATATAAAATGCAAGGCTTGCAAATATCCATCCAAAGACTAAAATACAGACACCTGCCACCATTTTTACAATACCAAAATTCACTAAACCGGCTGTAAAATCAACGATAGCTCCAATAATTACAAATACTGCTAACACGGTAATTGCGACACTGATAATCTTTCCTTTCATGATGATCAGCAAAGCGCCAAGCAGGATTGAACCGAGCGCAGACGCTACATTTCCTTTTTGATTCATTTGTACTTCCTCCTTTTTTCACACATTAGAATTATTTTATAATACTTTAATTTAATATGCAATGCAACGTACAAACATTTTTCCCTGTTGTTTATGCTAATCTAAATTTAGGTCACATGGCTCATTGAAAATTAGGTCACTCCAAGACCTTTGTGTTATCCTTTATCTAACAACAGATAAAGGAGGTTGGAAGGGAGTGATCGATCTGGTCATCAAACAACGAATCATCCTTGCACACATCGATGGTATGAGCAATCGAGCCATAGCAAATATGCTTCATATCAGCAAGGACACAGTTAACAAATATGTTAACGAGTACAATGATAAACGCGAAGAGTTACTTCGCATGCATCCGGATATGGATACATCTGAAATCATACAGGCTTTCATCGAAAAGCCAACCTATGATTCCGGCAATCGTGTTCCATCTAAAGCAACACCGGAGCTATTGGAAGCTATTGAAAAATGTCTGCAGCTTAATCGGGATAAACGTCTCATGGGAATGCAAAAGCAGACCATGAAAAAAATCGATATTCACGATTATCTCAAAACGCAGGGTTTTGATGTTAGCTATTCCACAGTAAAAAGAGTCACGCAGTATCTTGAAACCAAACATCAGGAAGCATTCATTCGGCAGGAATACTTGCCCGGTGAAATCTGTGAATTCGACTGGGGGACCGTCAAGCTTGATATCGGTGATGCCGGTTATCAGAAGTATCAAATGGCAGTTTTTGCATCGGCATACGGGAACTTCCGGTATGCGAAACTGTATCGGACGCAGGATACCGCAGCCTTTCAGGAGTCACATGCTGATTTCTTTGCTTACAGTCACGGTACTTTTCAGACAATGGTCTGTGACAACATGCGTGTTGCCGTCAGAAAGTTTGTAGGGCTTACCGAAAAGGAGCCCACAACGGCACTCACGGAACTGTCGATTTATTATGGCTTCAAATATCGCTTCTGCAACATCTGAAGCGGTAACGAAAAGGGTCATGTAGAACGCAGTGTTGAATACGTGAGACGGAAAGTTCTCTCCGGACCCAGAAGCGATAAATTCGATACCTTGGCGGAAGCCAACAAGTTTCTGTTTCGTGAATGCATGAAGCTGAATGCAAAGCCTATTTATGATCATTCAGTTCCGGTAGAAACATTTGAAACAGAAAAACAGTTTCTGCTTCCGGCAATGCCTAAATTCGAAAGCTGTATGAAAAGTTCCGCTAAAGTGGATAAATACTCTACCGTTATGGTTGCCAAAAACCATTATTCTGTACCTGATACATATGTTGGAAAAACAGTTGATGTACGGCTGTATACAGATAAAGTAATCATATATCATGATGGAACTATTATAGCCAGACATGACCGGGATTTCGGAGTCCAACAGTGGCGGATTGATATTTATCATTATCTGAGAACCCTAAAAAGAAAACCAGGTGCCCTACATCAAAGCACAGCACTGCTTCAGTCGGACACCATGATTAAAAACATTTACGAAAAGTATTATAGCAAAGATACCAAAACTTTTCTAGAGGTTTTAGATGTCATGTATGAGTATGGGGTTGCCACAGTATCTGAAGCATTATGCAGGCTTGGGCAACTTTCCCCTTTTGATATGAGTGCAGACAAGGTGGCTCTCATATGTGCCAAGAAGGAGGAGTCGCTTAAACAAACAAATATAAAAACAGATCGTTTAAGTGAAAGATCAAAAACAACACTTTCACAGTATGACCGCCTTCGCATGATTCAAAGCCAATCGGAAAGGAAGGTGGTATAAATGAAGGCAAAAATACAACATGAAATCCAGGAATACTGCAGCCTGCTGAGATTGAATGCAATCAGCGAGCACCTCGAAGAGGCAATCGCAAGCGCAACGGATTATGAAGGATTTCTGCACCAGCTTCTCCGTATGGAAGTGGATGCCGAAGAAGCGCGCGCAAAGGAACGCAAAATCAAAGCGGCTAAATTTCCATACCGAAAATACATCGAAGATCTGGAAATGGATCTTCTTCCGGAAGGAATGCGAAAACGCCTGCCAGAGCTGTGTACACTGGATTTTATCAGAGAAGGAAAAAACATCATTATGACCGGCAATCCGGGAACCGGGAAAACGCACACAGCGATCGGACTTGGAATAAAGGCCTGTGAACAGGGCTATCGTGTCCTATATACAACAATTCCTTATCTGGTAACAGAACTAAAAGAAAGTAATAGCGAGAAAAAACTCCGTATGTATCAGAGACTCTTTGAGAAATACGATCTGATTATAGCTGATGAGCTTGGTTACATATCTTTTGACCGGGAAGGAGCTGATTTGTTATTCACAGTTCTTTCCTTAAGAGCCTCCCAGAAATCGACCATTATTACTTCAAATCTTACATTTGAGAGATGGGACGAAATCTTCGGAGATTCCGCTATTACAAGTGCAATCGTTGATAGGCTTACATACAAAGCTTATCTGATTGATATGGAAGGCGATTCCTACAGGCTTCGTGAAACTTTGCGGAGCAACGGAACCGACTTCGAAACAGTAGTAAAATAGCAACTGCACCTGTGACAATAATGCTGCAGGTGCCAAACTTGGTCTAAAGTGACCTAGTTTTCAATGAGCGGTTGACCGAATTTTCGGTTGACAAATACAGCATATCTTCATTATAAGGATTTTGGAACAAAATGATTTCCTTTTTAGTGGAATCGCGATTTCCAATAAAGCGGAACTGTGATTTCCATACACCGGACAGGTGATGGATTTCACCCCGGATTATTCACCGCCCGCTCCTGCTCGAGGTACTCGGTCCGCTTGGGGGAGTGTCTACATTCGCTCGATTCCTATGAATGTCATGGCAAATGCCTGTTAGATTTCTGATACCGCTCATTCAGTTGTTTTTCAATACCGTATCGTATAGATAATTGAATTAATATTATTTTATACTGTGCGGTATTGAATTGTCAAGAAATTCTTCTAATGTTCTCGTATAGAAAAACTTTCATTTTCATTTTTTCCGTGTTATACTGTCTTTAACAGTCCATCAATGACAGATAATCGGAGGTAACTACACTATGACAATTGGTGAAAGAATAAAGAAAATACGGGTATTCCGTAAAATGACAATGGTT
>DJNB01000106.1 GCA_002435545.1 Lachnoclostridium sp. UBA6475 | reverse complement strand
TTGTTAAGATTTCCGTGCAGCCGGGGAGATAGCGGTGCCCTGTACCTGCAATCCGCTATAGCAGGGGTGTTGTCTTGCCTAGGGTCTTTTGATAAGGAGCTGCCCTTTATAAGTGGCGTTGACATCCGGGTCTTACGCAACAGGAACTTGTGAACCGTGTCAGGTCAGGAATGAAGCAGCACTAAGCAAAACTTCTTGTGTGTCGTAAGGGCGCCTGGGTTGAGTTAACTGTAGAGGTAACGTCCATTGAGATTGGTTCGAAGCGGGGCGCACGGATTTTTTTATTCGATCAGACGGGAGTTATTCTGGGGGAATAAGGGCGACAGTGCCGATACGGAGGTATCGTATGAACGAGAAAGTACAATTGACGGGAAATGCCATGAATTCTATTGAAAATGGTGCTGTTTTGTATGAGAAGGATACGAAAGTGGATTCGATTGCTCTTTTGGTAAAAGGAAGAGTAGAGATGGCAGCGGATGGAGTTAGTCTGGTGCTTGGAACGGGAAATTTTTTAGGAGCATGTGACATCGCAAAGGGAACCCATTCTTTTAATTATATAGCAAGAGATGACAGCGCGGTTTTTGTAATTCCGATCCGGGGGATGGAAGGAATGGAGCAGATCTTGCAGGAGAAGCCGGATTATCGCGGCCTTTTGGTTACATCCTTTAACTATTTTCTAAAAGAACTCAAAAAACAGCTGCAGCATCTGCAACAGGAAAATCAAAATCTTTGTGATTTTTTAAAAGAAAAATATGAACAATGCAGCCAGGTTGCCGCGATGTGCGGATTTGATCTGTCGGTAGAGGGCGCATTGAAAAAAGTGGAAAGTAACGTTCTGGCGTTGGAAGAACCGGAAGATTTTGGGAAATATTATCTGGAATGTTCCAAGATGCCAATTGAGGTGCAGAAAAAATTCTTCAGCAGCAGTCAGTATGTAGCGCTGTATCATTTCCGTGAGCAGTGTGAGCTGGTCAGTGAATTTTTAAATGCCTGCCGCAATCAGGCAGAGGTATTATACCGTTTGTTCCGCAGCCTGATCTTGGAGGAAGATGCGCTTTTCCAGATGATTGGAAAATTGGCATTGTCTTTATTGGAAAAAGGTGTGCGTGATCCGGGAATCGATCAGTCCATCGATCAGATTGTAGAAAAGATCAATGATACAGAGACATTTCTTACGGAAAAAGCAGGAATGTCAATTGAACTCAACCGCGAGAAGATGGAGCGGCTGTATTTTGCGCTTTTATCCGGAGATGTGCAGGCGAAGGAAGAAAAAGAAAAAATGGATGAGCCGGGGAAAGAATATTTGTATGAATCCCTTGAGCAGATTGTGGAATATGCACCGGTACATATGCGCGTGAAAAGTGAATTTACAGAAGCGGTAGAGGCATTTACCGCTCTTTCGGATAAGTTTGCAAGGACGCCGGAAGCGACGGAAGTGCGTAAAAATGTCAGCAAATTATTTTATGAGATATACGAAGCAGTTGTAAAGAAAAGCATGGAGGACGAAGAATTGCCTCTCGCAGTGCGTCTTTTTCTGGATTATGGTTTTGTCAGTGAAAAACTGGTCTCGGAGGAAGAACTGGATACGATCCTGGAACTTCATCCGGAAGCGGATACCGAAGAAGATGGCTGCCGTGCCTATACGATGGTCAAATGGCTTCGCGCAGTGTATGATGGTGTCAAAGAAACTTCAAAAAATGAATTTGATGAAGATTTTGCCGCCTATCTGCGCCGGCAGGTGAAAGAGCAGAAGATCACGCAGCAGGAGATGGATCGGATGCTGTCCGATCAAGAGGAGCGGATGCATTTTGAATGTCAAAATGTGTTCCGTTATGCATCCCGTGTGATCAACGGCAATATTACGATGTTTGTGCCAATCCTTTGCTCGGATGGCATTTACAGCAATCTGGGGAATTCTTATGTGACGGAAAAACGATTGAATGAAACGATCCGTCAGATTGAAAAAATCGATTATTCCATCTTTTACAGGGAGCGTCTGGCAAGCTATGAAAACGTTGATGTCAACAAAGCCGTTGTCATCGAGCGTGTCACACCGGACATTATTATATTCCCGATTTATGGACGTAATACGATCATGTGGCAGGATATTACAGGAAAACGCCGCAATTCAAAAGGCCGCCTTCTCGTGCCGGTATGGCTGGAAAAGGAACTGAGCCTGGAGATGGTGCATCTTCTTGGCAATTTCCGCTGGGAAAAATGCCGGACAGAGACAGGAAGCCACTGGAACGATTTTCGTTATCCGTCCCTTACCAGTGAATATACAGATTATTTACAGTTTTACAAGAAAAACAGTGAACTTTCGCAGGAGCGGAAAAATAAAGTCCGCGCCCAGTTAGTTCAATGCAACAATAAACACAAAGAAGTATTTTTGAAAGATTATGCAGACTGGATCCTTCGGGAAGCGCGTGGCGCAATGAAGTTAAGCCGTGTAGCACGCACCATATTATTTACCTATTGTCCGTTTTCTGCAGAGACGATGAAGACGCTGGAAGGCCAGACCCCTTATAGCGAAGCAGCCAAAAAATATATCCGCGACAACCGTGCGGCGCGTAAGAGTCTGGACATGATGATGCATAAATGGGTGAAAGCCGGTCTGGAAATTCCACAGGAAATAGCAGCAACAGCAGAATATTTAAAAGGATGAAGTAGATCATGGGTAGATACGATAGTAGTGTACGATGTGCACAGATACGTGAATTAATTGAGGAAAAGCAATATTTGGAGGCCATGGAAGAGATTGAAGAACTCCGATTTGAAGAAGTTCCAACAATCACGGATCTCTATCTGTTTGCGGACTTATTTTTAAAAGCGGAAAAAATGGATATCGCAAAAAAACTATACTACACCGTGTATCGGCGTACCTCATCAAGACCGGCCCTGTACCGCCTTTTGATGCTTACCATCCGTATGGGCGATCTGGAAGAATCATGGGAACTGTATCAGGCATACGAGATTATCTCCGGTATGACATTGGATACCTATGAACTGAAGTATCGTCTGGCAAAAGCGGAAGGTGCATCGTATGAGGATCTGATTGAAATTCTGGAAGAACTCAAAAAGAATGAATATACGGAAGAGTGGGGCTATCAGCTTGCCAGATTGTACGAACTGCAGGGAAGAAGAGAGGACTGCATTGCGGAGTGCGATGATCTTGTGCTGTGGTTTGGCAGTGGAAAAATTGTGCAGAAAGCAGTGGAATTGAAAAAACGGTGTCTGGATCCATACTGGAAGAAACCAAATTGGGAAAATATTCCAGAACCGGAAGTGCCGGAAGAAGAACCCGAAGAGGAAGAAGTAAAGGTGGCTTATGCACCGGCACAGGTTATGGATATCGGCACAGAAGAGCCGGTGGAAGAACAGCCGGCAGCAGAGCCGTTAATCATGGAAGAAACGCTGGAAGAACAGCAGCCAATAGAGGAAGAACCGCAGGAGCCGGAGGCGCCGCAAGAACCAGAAGAAGTGGCAGAACCACAGGAAACTGCCGAGGCTCAACCGATAGAAGAAGAACCGGTGGAAGAAGAGCCGGTGGAAGAGTCGTCAGCAGAGGAACAGCCGGAATCCGTGCAAGAAGCCGCAGAAGAACCGGCAGAAACACAGGAAGAGCCGGGCGAAGAAGAACAAGACGACCCGAATGAAAATGACGAAACGGAGCAGTCAGAAGACGAACAGCCAAAGAAAAAGGGCTTTTTCAATCGCTTGATCGATTATTTTAAAGTAGATCTTGATATGTTTGATGAGGATGAGGCCTTCGGTGAAGACGAAGAGGAAGAAGAGTTACCGGAAGAGGCAGACGAAGATGTGGCATCTTCTGAGCCGGAGGAAAAGGAAACGGAATCCGACCACACAGAAAATCATGAGTCAGTGGAAGAAATGGATGCCAAGGCCATGGTTGCCAGAGAGGCGCAGGAAATTATGGAAACGGCAGCTGCGAAAGCAGAAACGGTAACGGAGGAACCGCAGTTATCCAAGCAGGAGGCAGCAGTAAATCGACAGGCGACAGCACAGATTGAATCTTTGGAAGACCAGTTAGAAGAGATGAAAGGAAAACGCAAGGTCATCAATCTGGAGGATACGATGAATCTTGATAAGATCCGCATCAAATCGCATCCGCTTTCCGGACGGCCGGTCGAAGTCGATGTCTGTGAAGACGTATCGGTCAATGCGATTACATACTGCACGCTGAAATCTGCGATCAAAAAAATGCCGCAGGAAGAACGTACGATTCATTTTGCGCTGGCTGGTGCGGCACCGGGTATATCGCTTGCCGTCGCTAAAAAATTATTTAAAGAATTAAAGAAAAATCAGTACTTTGAAGCAAAAAATATCGGTAAGATCCAGGCGCAAAAACTGGATGAAGTCGATCTTGATGAATGGATCGAAAAATTTATCGGTGGATGTATGTATATTGAAAATGCACCGGCATTGTCGGAAGACAGTGTAGGAAAAATTCGCGATATTATGGAAAAATATGGTAAAAAGATTGTAATCGTACTGGAGGGCGACTATGAAAAATTAGACGATTTTCTGGGACATCATAGAAATCTGGAGAAGCAGATCTGTTACAAGATCCGGTTATAGAGAAGGAGGAATAGAGAACGATGAAAAAACAGGAGTGGAAACCGGGCAACATGCTGTATCCCGTACCGGCAGTTATGGTAAGCTGTGGGCGGGAAGGAGAAACACCCAATATTATAACGGTAGCCTGGGCAGGAACCATTTGCAGTGATCCGGCAATGCTCTCGATCTCCGTTCGTCCGGAACGGTATTCATATGATATCATACGGGAAACCGGGGAATTTGTTGTAAATCTTACTTCGAGAGAACTGACACGCGCAACCGACTGGTGTGGTGTAAAGTCCGGCCGTGATGTGGACAAATTTAAAGAGATGAAGCTGACAGCGGCGCCGGCGGTACATTTGAAAACGGCTCCGATCATTGCAGAAAGTCCGGTAAATATTGAGTGCAAGGTGAAGAAAGTGCTGGAACTTGGCTCGCATCATATGTTTATTGCGGAAGTGGCAGGAGTGCAGGTCAGCGAGAAATATATGAATGAGACAGGAAAATTTGAATTAAATAAACTGGGACTTGTGGCATATTCTCACGGAGAATATTTTGAACTTGGGGAAAAAATTGGTAAATTTGGTTATTCTGTAAAGAAATCATAACACATATTTAAAAAAAGTAATCAAATTGACATTTTACAAAATTGAGAATTGTGGTATACTAGTAACGATGTGAAATTTAGAAAAGTAAAAATGGAGAGGTCGATATGAAGCAGTATATTATAAAAGGCGGAAGACCACTACAGGGAGAAGTTCAGATCGGTGGAGCCAAAAATGCAGCCCTTGGTATCATTGTGGCAGCGATCATGGCAGATGAACCGGTTTTGATCGAAAATCTTCCGGAAGTAGATGACGTAAAAGTATTGCTCGATGCCATTGAAGGAATTGGAGCAGTTGTAGAAAGAATAGATGAACATACAGTCCGTATCAATGGGGCTGTTATTAATGATGTCAATGTTGATGATGAATATATCCGTAAGATCCGTGGTTCCTATTATCTGGTAGGGGCACTTCTCGGAAAATATAAAAAAGCAGTCGTAGCCCTTCCGGGCGGATGCCAGATCGGAAGCCGTCCGATCGACCAGCATCTGAAAGGATTTGAACAGTTAGGGGCAACGGTCACCATTCATAATGGAAAAATTGATGCGTATGCAGAGGCATTGATCGGAAGCCATATTTATCTGGATTGTCCGAGTGTAGGTGCGACGATCAATATTATGATGGCAGCGTGTATGGCAGAAGGAAAGACCATCATCGAGAACCCGGCGAAAGAGCCGCATATCGTAGATGTTGCCAACTTTTTAAACAGCATGGGCGCCAATATCAAAGGTGCCGGTACAGATACGATCCGTATCCGTGGTGTGGAACGTCTGCATGGCAGTGAATATTCGATCATTCCGGATCAGATCGAAGCCGGAACGTATATGATCGCGGCGGCGGCGACAGGCGGAGATGTCTATATCCGCAATGTCATTCCAAAGCATCTGGAAGCGATCACAGCCAAATTGATAGAAATTGGTGCAAAAGTGGAAGAATACGATGATTGTGTCCGCGTACATTCCAATGGGCGTATGGGATATGCCAATGTAAAAACAATGCCATATCCGGGATTTCCGACAGATATGCAGCCACAGATGGTTACACTTCTGGCATTGTCCGAAGGAGTCAGCATTGTAACGGAGACGATTTTTGAGACAAGATTTAAATACATCAGCGAACTTCGGCGCATGGGTTCCAATATCAATGTGGAAGGAAATGCAGCGATCATTACCGGCGTGGAAGGATTTTCCGGAGCGACCGTAAGTGCACCGGATCTTCGTGCCGGCGCAGCACTCGTGATTGCCGGGCTTGTGGCAGATGGTTTTACAACTGTAGAACAGATTCAGTATATCGAACGCGGTTACGAGAATTTTGAAGATAAGATCCGCGGACTCGGAGGATTTATTGAAAAAGTCGATGATGACGACGAGAGAGCGATTCAGAAATTTAAATTAAAAGTTGGATAAAAAAGGTGGGCGTCCATTCGAAGAGTGGGCGCCTTGTCATAAAAAGTAAAGGATATGATAAAATGGATCAAAAGATTAAAGATATTTTAGATGAAGTAGGAAAAGTTATTCGAGGAAAAGACGAGCAGATTCAGATGGTTCTGACGGCGATTCTTGCCAAAGGACATATTTTGATCGAAGATATTCCGGGAGTAGGAAAAACGACGATGGCAGTCTGCTTTTCCCGTGCGATGGAATTGACCGAGCGCCGTCTCCAGTTTACACCGGATGTCCTGCCAAGTGATGTCGTTGGTTTTAATATGCTGGATGCCGATGGCGAGATGCAGTATAAACCGGGCGCGATCCTGTGCAATATACTGCTTGCGGATGAGATCAACCGTACTTCCACCAAGACACAGTCTGCTCTGTTGGAGGTTATGGAAGAGGGACAGGTTACGGTCGATGGTGTTACAAGACAGCTGCCGAACCCATTTGTTGTCGTTGCTACGCAGAACCCGGTTGGTTCGGCCGGTACACAGATGCTGCCGGAATCCCAGTTAGACCGTTTTATGATCCGTGTTTCGATGGGATATCCTTCCATGGAAGAAGAGATGCGTCTGATCAAAGAACGTCAGGAAGCCAATCCGATCGATTATGTGCAGGAAATTGTAACAAAGCAGGAAGTACTTGAAATGCAGGAGAAAGTTCGTGCTGTCTATATGGATGATAAAGTGCTCAAATATCTTACGCAGATTGTCGATGCGACAAGACGCCATTCCATGCTTTCACTGGGAATCAGTCCTCGTGGAACCCTGGCATTTGTAGATATGGCAAAGGGACATGCTTTTATGAGCGGCCGCGATTATGTATTGCCGGAAGATGTAAAAAAAGTCGCAAAATGTGTTCTCGCCCACCGTTTGCTTCTCAATGGAAAAGCGCGTATGAGTCACGTTACCGCACAGGATATAGTGGAAGAAATTGTAAATAAGACAACAACTCCTAAATTGTAAAAACAGCGTACAAAATTGCGTTTAGGAGGTGTCTGCATGACGATAGGAACATTCATTTATTTATTGATATTGCTGGCAGGGGTTCTGATTTCTGTATTTTGTCTCCAGTATGGAACAGTTGCAGTGGTGGGAGCCTTGCTTGTCATTCCATTTTTTATGATATTCTTTTTGATTTCTCTTCGTGTACATATCAACGCCGAGGTAGAATGCAAAAATCCGGTAGCAGAAAAAGATTCGCTGGAAAAACCGGGCCGGGCAGCAATTACGCTGTCGCTTGAAAATACGAGCAAATGGCTGCCGGTTACAAAGGGAATTGCCTGGGTACGTTACCGCAACGTCTTTTCAGGGGAAAGCGGAAAGATGAAAGTGCGATTTTCCGTTGATAATGGCAAAAAGAGAAGCCGTCGTATTGTTGTGGTAATGAAACATTGTGGAAATGTGTCAATTCGTGTGGATAAAGTAAAAATATATGATTATCTCAATATCTTTGCAGCAAAAGTGGGAAAAAATTATGAAGTGCAGGATGTTCTTGTTATGCCGCCGTTGACGGAAGTGTATCTGGGCAAGACGCGCTGGTACAATGAGACAAATGAAGACAGTGACCGCTTTTCACTTTATAAAAAAGGCGATGATCCGTCAGAGATTTTTGACATCCGTGATTTTAAAGACGGGGATCGTTTTCAGCAGATTCACTGGAAACTGAGTGGCAAGACCGGGCATTATATGGTAAAAGAAGGAAGTCTGCCGCTTGCGAAAGCCGTGCATATTTTTATCGATCTGAGTGCCAAAGATGCCGATGAAGCGGATCTTCTTGTACAGGGAATTTATTCGGTGGCGATGGAATTTTTGAGTCAGGGAGTGCCGCAGCATTATATCTGGTATGATAATGTCAATGAACTGATCCAGGAGAAGCTGATCGAGCAGGAAGAAGAATTGTTCTGGATGTTTGAGGATTTATTCCAGTGCCATACCACAAAGGATCCGTTGGAGCTTTTAAAGGCTTATATTGAATGGGAAAGTGGAAAAGTAAAAGAGTCCGGTCTGTATCTTACCGTTTCCGACCACGACGTGACGGAGTTAGAGGGACTGGAAGTCAACGAATTGCAGATTATGGATTTACGAAGGGATGGAGATACCTATGAAGAATAGTAAAATCTCGAATTTCATATTGGAGATCAGCCAGGTTTTATTGGTATTTCTCGGAATGTATTCTGCGGTTATGTGCGGTGCCCTGAGCATTGGTCTGACCGTATCCCGCGGGGTGCTTGCTCTGGTGAGCCTGCTTGCCGCATTTTTGTTTTATGGATTGTTTACGGTACTTGAGACATTTCACCATGGAAAATTGTATGGAATGCTTGGAATCACGTTGTTTTTTGTTGTTACCATTCTGAAGTTCCGCACGGTGCTGCAAAAGGGAATCGTGACGATCATCAACACCTATTTAAAAGAATTTATGAACTATACACAGACGACAAGAACGCTTCTTTCCGGAAAAGGCTTTCAGAATGAGACGGCTGATGTCGGATATTGTACGACGCTGGTTCTCTGTCTTTTAAGTGTATATCTGATTGCAGTGATCAGCACCTGCTTTTATCGAAAACGGCGTTCGTCTGTTTATGTGGCGGTAACGATTTTATTTGTCATCATACCATTTACAGTGGGAAAAATTGGATATTTCTCCAATGTGATCACATACATTTTTGCGACGGTAGCTGTTGTCGGTACGAGATTTCTGCGGTTTGATACGACGGAAAAGCGCATGCGCCAGAAATTGTCATTGATCCTCGCGGGAGTTGGCGTCATCGCAGGGATGATCAGTTTTTTGGTTGTTCCGCCGGAACGGTACGAGAGCAATCAGAATCGTATTATCGGTGTGAGAAATACCGCGCTCTCGCTTACAACGTGGAGCACGGAAGACATTATGACGTGGATCCGCGAATATTTTAATGGGGATCGGATGGATTATGGAAAAGTCGGCAGCAAAAATTCAGTCAGCCGGCCGGGAAAGACGATTCTCAAGATCAAAGGAGATTTTAATACTTCCCAAGGATTGTATCTGAAAGGGTATACCGGCGAGGCATACGATGAAAACCGCTGGCACACGATCAAGGATGATGCGTACCTCAATGAATCGGCCGCTCTTACCATTGAGAACCTGTCGCCGGATGGCTGGCATGTTTCCCTGCGTAATCAGATCGGAGACAAGCAGACGACGGGAAATGACAAATTATGGGAGACCGGAAAATTACAGATTAAAAATCTTGCGTTTGGTTATGGAAATTATGTAATTCCTTATTATCCGACATCCGCATTTTCGCTGGTTGGAGGACGCAGCCAGTCGCTGGTGCCCGGTATCGAGTATGAGACGGAATATTATCCGATGCTTTATAATGAATTGAAAAACGGTCTGATCGCCAATCATTATAATCTTGCCGGCAATGAGTATTGGACGGAAAGTCAGGAAAAGCGTAATAAAATGACAGATTTTGTAAAAAAATATTTTCTGACTGTTCCGGAAGATGCCGTTTCTGTCACGGAAGATTTTAAGGCGTATCTCGCCTCGCAGGGAAATCTTGCCGAGCAGTACCGGCAGGGAACGGTATCCGTTTATCAGATGATTGAAGAGACCAGAAATTATATCATGAATGATACCAAATATACGCTTTCACCGGGAAAGACGCCAAAATCCAAAGAGGCAGTTACGTATTTTCTGAAAGAAAATAAAAAGGGCTACAGTACGCATTATGCGACCGCGGCTGCCATTCTTTTGCGAAGTATCGGCATTCCGACCCGTTATGCCGAGGGCGTTTATATCACCAAAGAAGAACTTGCTGACGTGACAGATAGCAGAAAGGAAA
The DNA here is from genome assembly GCA_002435545.1 of Lachnoclostridium sp. UBA6475. Lineage (GTDB taxonomy): Bacteria > Bacillota > Clostridia > Lachnospirales > Lachnospiraceae > Eubacterium_F. The sequence continues at coordinate 7,966 of DJNB01000106.1, read as the reverse complement.
TTTCTGTTACCGATAAAGACTTACATGCCTGGGTTGAAGTTTACCAGGAAGATTATGGATTTGTTCCGGTAGAATTTACGCCGGGGCGTGGCGATGAAGACGCAGAATCCTCGGCCGTATCCGACGAAGATTCGCAGCAGAACAAAGATCGGAAGTCGAATAAAAAGGATAAAAACGGCGAGGGAGAAGGGCAGCTCTCTGTTGCAACGCCGACCCCTGTACCGGAAGAGGATATGACCTTTGAAAATATCCAGACGGATAATTATAATCGTGAAGATCAGGCGCAGGAAGAAACTTCGTCAGAGGAGACGACAGATATTGAGGATTCAAACTCCGGAAACCAAACCAAGTCACTTCCAATATTTGTAAAAATAATTCTGGCAGTTCTGATCGCTGTCGTGGCGATCATATTGGCTGCGGAAATCCAGCGCCGTGTGCGTATTATGATTTTCAAAAACCAGCTCCGTCATGACAAGACCTCCAGGCAGATCCTTCTGCTCTACCATCAGCTGGAAAAGGCATTTGTACAGAAACACATCCGCTATACCGGACAGACCGTGGCAGAATACAGCCATGAGATTGCCGAAGCGTACGAACTGGACGAGGAAATGGTTCACGCCTTTATCGCAGATGTATTTTGTGCGAAATTCAGCAAAGACCGGTTCGATAAGACGGAAGTATACGAATACCGCCGGGAATACCGCGTAATCCGCCACCGTATCTACGGACAGCTGAAATGGCCAATGAAATTGTATTATATGTATGTGCTTTGTGTATAGAAATGAAGCCGTAGTTTTCACGTCTTGGGACCGCTCGCGCTTAGAGAACCCACGCAGCGGTGCAGGAGGGCAGATTACGCCCTCTATGCACCGGCGGGGTTCTAAATCCCTCACGCGAAAACTACGGCTTTTTTAGGCGATTGGGGGGAGTGTGGGAAAAAGCAAGTAAGAAAGGCAACGAAAATGGCGGAAATGAAAAATGTTGCTTTTATTGATGGCGGGAAGCCTGAATTAAAAGAAGCTGTGCATTATCGAATGCAGCAGCTCCTTTTTTAGTCGTTTCGATGCTTCAAAATGATTTCTTCAAATCGTCGGTTAGATGCCTCTATCTCCTCTTCGGCTTCCAATAATTCAATTTCTGCGTTTTCCCGATCCAATTCTTCTAACAAATCGAAGAGATCGTCATCTGTGAAAAATGTCTCCATGATGTCATACCTCTTTCTTTGAGATTACTATCATTTTAACATATATTTTTCAACCCGACAAGAGGGAGTTTTTTCGAAAACCTTTTCGTTATTTAACTTGTTCTGCGATATAGTGGTAATTAAAAAAGAAAAATATTTATGCTATTTAACTGTTGTAGTAGTGTTCAAAAAAAGAGATTTTGGATTTCACAATGAGGAATTTAGAACACCGTTGGTGCTTAGAGGGCGTATTCTGCCCTCATGCACCACTACGTGTGTTCTCTAAGCGGAAGCGGTTCCGAATGGGAAATCCAAACTCTCTTTTTTGATAAATACCACAACATTATTTCTTCTCCGAACGCAGCAGGCTGACGCGGAAAAACCGTTTCATGCACTGGCGCAGATTAAATGGAATGAGTGGGTAAATATAGCTCTTTCCGGAAATGGTTTTGTTAAATACGATACAGGCAATGGTCAGCAGCGTGCCGGCGATAAAGCCGTAGATGTCAAACCAGGCGGTAAGACATAAAAGGATGATGCGCATAAATTTAAGCGCATAGCCGAGTTCAAAACTGACCTGTGTATAGTTTGCCACAGCGACAAACGCCATATAAAGCATTACTTCGGCGTTAAACCAGCCGGAACTTACGGTGTAATCCCCCAGGATAATACCGGCTACTACGCTCAGAGGTGTACTGAACATCGTCGGAGTGTTGAGCGAGGCAAGCCGCAGACCGTCAATGGCAAATTCCAGTAAAAGGAACTGGTAAAGGATCGGCACATTGACCGGTTCGCTGATCTTGATAAAATTCAGGCATTCCGGGATCCAGGAAGGATTTGACAATAGCAGCAGCAAAACCGGCGTCAGGAAGACGGCGGCAAGGTTGATGACAATACGCGATAATCGTAAATAGGTCCCGGTAATGGGGGGAAAATAATAGTCGTCGGCGTCTTCGATAATATCAAAGACCGACGTTGGCAGGATCATGGCAGACGGCGAATTGTCCACAAGAACGACGATACTTCCCTCCAGAATGCTGGCGGCGGTAGTGTCCGGCCGCTCGGTAAATTTAAATTTTGGAAACGGATTATACCATTTGTGCTGGTACAGGCATTCTGCCAGACTTTCCTGGTTCATCGTAAGTGCATCAATGTCAATGCTGTCAATGCGGTTCCGGATGTCATTCAGCATCTCTTTTTCGACGCGGTCGCCCATGTAGGCAATGACAACGTCGGTGCGGGAACTTTTGCCGACGGTATGCATTTCCATAACGAGTTCTGTGGAACGGATGCGGCGGCGGATCAAAGCCGTATTGTATACGACGGTTTCCACAAAACCGTCTTTGGAACCACGCATAACACGGTCCTTTTCCGGTTCATCGACACCGCGTGCCGGATAACTTCGGAAATCAATGGAAAGCAGTTTGTCGTAGCCGTCGATCAAGAGCACCGGAACGCCGGAAAGGACCCATTGGATCAGGGCATTTTCGTCCTCAATCAGATCAATCTCGCCGTAAGGGAGACTGGTTTTTAGAAAATCGTGCGCATTTTCGGGCATTTGATCCGGTGTTATTTTATAGAGAAATTCCATGATCTTTTCCATCACTTCATCTTTGCAAAAGCCGTCAATAATGTAAAAACAGGCGGTTTTTCCCCCAATTGTGATGACACGGTAGATCAGGTCAAAACTTTTATCGACCTGAAGAAGAGAATCAATCTTTTTTTTATTGGTGGAAAAATCTTTGGAAAATGTACTCGCCATATAAAAACCTCCTTTTGCGGGTAGTATGCGCGGAAAAGGGACAAAATATCCGAAAAATATGATATTGACAAAACGTAGGAACACTTATAAAATGATATCAGGATCCCAAAAAAACAAAAAAGATCCAGTATGAAATATAGGCGGCGGAAACGCTGCAAACATAGTAATAAGGTAGAAAAGTGCACCGGAGAGTGCGGGAAAGAGAGGAAATTATGAACATACCGGGTGACCCCATTATTTTGCTGAGCTATGCAAACACGCAGCTGCGCGATCAATATGCGACGCTTGAGGAATTTTGCAAAACCAATGAGATCGACCAAGAGGCTTTATGTGAAAGCCTGGGGAGTTTGGACTATCATTACGATGAGGTGACAAACCAGTTCATATAAGATGCATGAATATACAAGAGATTACATTTGGACACGAGATATCGATAGAAGATTACAATAATCTGCGCGGAAGTGTGGACTTTATCCGTATTATACCAAAGCGTGCGGAGTGTGCCCTGGCGCATTCGCTCTATAAGATCATTGCGCTCGATCACGGAAAACCGGTCGGTATGGCGCGGGTAGTTGGAGACGGTGGATATGTGTTCTTTATTTGTGACGTTATCGTGCATCCGGATTACCAGTCGCAGGGACTGGGACGGAAAATCATAGAAAATGTACTTGGCTGGCTCGAAGACCAGGTGGAAGAAGGGGAAACCATCATGGTAAATCTGATGTCGGCGATGAACAAAGAAGAATTTTACGGGAAACTTGGTTTTCACAGAAGACCGTTTGGAAACCATGGTTCCGGTATGTCAAGATGGATCAGCAAATAAAGATGGAGATGAGAGACAATGTACAAATGTAAAGATCGTGTGTCATACAGCCGGATTGATACAGAAGGCAAATTAAAAGTATATGCTATCGTAAATGCCATGCAGGACTGCAGCCTGTTTCACAGCGAGGATGTGGGACTTTCCTGTATGGATCTGAAGAGTGAGGACGCACATGCCTGGCTTGTGAATTCGTGGGATATTGTGATCAAGCGGCGTCCGGTCATGGGCGAAGTGTTTGAGGTATCCACATGGCCTTACAAAATGAGAGGCGTATTTGGAATGCGTAACTTTGTGATGAAAACAGAAGAGGGCGAGACGCTTGCGTATGCGGATTCCCATTGGTTTTTCTTTGACCAGAAGACGGGAACACCGGTGAAACCGGAACCGGAAGATTATGAAGCCTATGGGATGGAAGAGCCGTATCCGATGGAATATAAGCCAAGAAAGATCAAAGTGCCGGAAGATCTTGTGTACTGCGACAGCATTACGGTGTGTGAAAACCATATGGACACCAATTCCCATATGAATAATGGAGAATACGTACGTCTGGCAGCCGATCATCTGCCGTTTGGATTTGAAGTGGAAGAACTGCGTGTGGAATATCGTCTGGCAGCAAAACTTGGCGATGAAATACAATGTTACATCTGTGAAAAAGAAGAGGGATTTTATGTCGTAATGACAGACAAAGAAAAATCCCCATTTGCGATCACCTGCTTCAAGGGCAGGATAGAAGAAAGGGAATAATCGTGCAGACTATGGAAGAAAAAATACTCGGACGCATGTCGCGTCTGTATGTAACGAAAATGACAAAAAACGGAGTGTATCTTGGTTCTTATGAATATCCGGAATTAAAGGTACTTCTGCCAAATAATCAGGTTCCGAAGGGGACAGAGCGCGGAGACATTTTTCATGTATTTCTGTATAAGGATTCAGAAGACCGCCTGATTGCGACGACGACAGAACCGTATGTGCAGCTGGGACAGATGGCGCGCCTGAAAGTAACGGATGTGACCGGCATCGGAGCGTTTCTTGACTGGGGACTTGCCAAAGATCTGTTTCTGCCATTTAAGGAGCAGACCCACCGCGTAAAAAAGGGTGAGCAGGTACTGGCAGCCCTTTATATCGATAAAAGCAGCCGTCTGTGTGCGACAATGCATATTTATGATTATCTTCGTACGGATGGAGATTTTACCGAGGGCGATCATGTAGATGGACTGGTGTATGAGATTTTAGATTCGTTTGGTGCCTTTGTGGCAGTGGCAGACCAGTATTCTGCGCTGATCCCACACAATGAGATGAACCGTGAAATTCATGTAGGAGACAGCGTTCACGCCCGCATCAAAGAAATTCGGGAAGATGGAAAACTGACACTCAGTCTTCAGGAAAAACTGCCGGTTCAGATGGGAATGGATGCGGAAAGCATTCTTGCGAGACTGGAGGCAGCAGGTGGTTTCCTGCCATTTCACGATAAAACGTCGCCGGAAATTATCAAGCGTGAATTTAAAATGAGCAAAAATGCTTATAAACGGGCAATCGGACGTCTTATGAAAGAAAAGAAGATTGAGATCCGGTCCGATGGAATCAAGTTGATCTGATTTTTTAGGTATTAGTCCGGTGAGATACTGATCCGATGAAATACTAGTCCGGGGTGGATTCCGGATTTTCCCAAAAGGAATGGAGGATATCTTTCATTCCTTTTTTATTTGTAATCTGGTAAGGAACCCATTCTTTTGGAAATAAATGGGAATAGCTGTTGCCGGCAAAGCGCTCATCTAAGAGCAGAATGACACCGCGGTCGGAAGAAGTACGGATCACGCGGCCGCCTGCCTGAAAAACTTTGTTGATGCCGGGATAGAGGTAGGCGTAGTCAAAACCATGTCCGTTTTTTTCGTCGTAATACTGTTTAAATAATTCACGTTCCTCGCAAACCTGCGGAAGACCGGTTCCCACGATTGCCGTACCAATCAGGCGGTCTTCTTTCAGATCAATTCCTTCGCTGAAAATACCGCCCATAACACAAAGTCCTACGAGAGTATGATCGTTTTCGGCATCAAAAGAAGCCAGAAATTCTTCTTTTTCCGATTCTGACATATTTTGACATTGTTCGACGACTTCGGTCTGCTCCGGAAAACGCAGCTGGTCTTTTACCTGACGCAAAAAGGCGTATGAGGGGAAGAAAATGATATAATTTCCCTGCCTTGCCTGCACAAATTCTTCGATATAACCGGCGATACGGCGGTATTCGGAGAGAGAACGCCTGGTGTATTTGCTGGTAACATCATTGGCGATGAGGATGCGCCGCTGGTCGGGGGTAAAGGAAGATTTGGCATAAACGGCGTAATCTTCTTCCGTGGTTGAAAGCTGCTCCATATAATAGCGGATCGGCAGCAGGGTGGCAGAGAAAAAGACCGTACTCCGCGCCTGCTCCTCGGCATCGCTGAGGCGTGTCGAAGGATCCATACACTGGAGTTTGACGCGGAAATTCCCGGATTCGTCATAATCGGTATAAATGCGGTATTTTTCATCTTTGGTATCGTTCATATTGAGAAAATGACGGACAGCAAAAAATAAATTCAAAATCGTTTCGCGTTCGGGAAGTTCTTTTACTTCTTTCGTCAAAAGTTCAAAACTGTTTACGACGCGCAGCAGCTGAAATTCAAAAGCGGATATGTCATCTAAGAGTTCAAAATGATCGCAGGCGTGCTTCCATTCCAGCATCATTTTGTTGCAGCGTTCGAGTGAGGCGGCAAAGATCTTAAACAGGTATTTTACCTCCGACGGATAATTTTTGGTGGATTCCTCATTCAGAATCCGTTTTACTTTCAGAAAATCCTCTTTGACAAGGACGGCACTGTACATTTCTCTGGCGCGCTCGACGAGATTATGTGCTTCGTCAATCAAAAAGGCAAAATTTCCCTTTTTGTCCTCCGAAAAGAAGCGGCGCAGATAGACATTGGGATCAAACGCATAATTGTAGTCACAGATAATGCTGTCCGCAAAAAGAGCCGCATCCAGACACATTTCAAAGGGGCAGACGGTATGTTTTTCGGCATACGAAAGAATGGTATCCCGATTCATGTCATTTTCATGGATCAGCATATCGTAGACACAGTCATTGACGCGGTCGTAATGCCCTTTGGCGTAAGGACAGGAGGCAGGATTGCAATCCGGACTGCCTTCTAAAAAGCACATTTTTTCCTTTGCCGTGATCGTGAGAAATTTAAAATGCAGCGACTGTTCTGACAAAAGTTGGAAACATTCCTGCGCGACCGTTCTCGTGATCGTTTTGGCGGTCAGGTAAAAAAGCCGGTCGATCAATCCTTCGCCCATGGCTTTCACTGTCGGAAATACGGTTGAAATGGTCTTTCCGACACCGGTGGGAGCCTGTATAAAAATTTTCTTTTTGTGTTCAATCGTTTTATAGACGCAGGCGGCAAGTTCTTTCTGCCCTTCGCGGTAAGGGAAAGGGAAAGTGAGAGCCTGGATCGAGGCATTCCGCTTTTTCTGCCAGTCAAATTCGTATCTCGCCCAGGGGGTATATAAGTCGATCAGATCCTGAAACCACGCGCGGATCTCTTCGCTTCGGTAGGTTACCGGAAAACGGCGGATCTCTTCGCTCTCCAGATGACAATACGTCACCTGCGCGGTGATAAATGCCGGATTTTCGGCTTCACAGATCATATAGGCATAGCACATTGCCTGCGCTTTGTGTACCAAAATAGGCTCTTTTAACTGGTGGATATCCATGAAAACACCTTTGATCTCATCGACGAGAATCTCCGTGTCGTCGCGGAAAATGCCGTCCGCCCGGCCTTCAATCTTCAGATCAAATTCCTCGCCGGTCTCTTCACTCTGCAATGCGACATACGTAAATAAAGGAACCTCTGCCTGATAGCCGATTCCCATGCTTTTTTGTATTTTCTTGTGGATTCTATTGCCGAGCTGCATTGCTTCGGGATTCCGGGTGCCGAGGCCGGTCGAATTGATGTCTCCCTCACGAAAGATAAATTCCACCAGATTCCGCACGGAAATTTTCAATTCTCTGCGTTCTGCCATAAAAAAGCCCTCTTTTATCATTCTTCTTTTAGTATAGCAAAAAGGGGGGCATTTGGCAATCGGCAGATATGAGAAAAAGGCCACTAGGTGACCTTTTTCTGGGGAATAGAGAACTAAACTATATATAGGCAATCATTAGGTT
>DJNB01000197.1 GCA_002435545.1 Lachnoclostridium sp. UBA6475 | reverse complement strand
ATACTTCACTTAAGAATTATACTATACTCTTACTAAAAAGGGGGGAAGAATTATGGCTATTAAAAATTCACACATTACAACCAAGATTTCCAATACCAGTTGCGTGGAGCAAAACCTATTTCTCTGAAGAATGCTTTTGTAGAATTAGAGAAAAAATATTATGGATAACTTACTCTCCTTCTATAACTGAATTAATCTCGTCCATTGTCATTGGATTCTTTTCAACATACTTTTGTCTCATTCGTGCTAATCGTTTTTGATCCTCATTCGCATTTTCCGGTGACCTCACAAAGCTTTTAACAAGGCTAAGAACCAGCGCCTGTTCATCCGGTTTTAACGCTTGAATATCGCTAATATCTCTTGCTGTAACCATATTGATACACCTCCCTCAAAATCACTCGTCACTTGTTTAATAAATATTATATCCATTTTCCCCGAATACTAATACTCTACTTTTTCTTAATTATAGCAAAAAATTTTTAACGTGTCACTATTTTCGCGCAATTTATTCTAACTTAGCCCTCGCCCAAATCTCCGAACATACTCCTCTATTACCTTTCTTGTCGGCGGTGAAATTTCGTCAAAGTCAATTTCATCCACTGAGAAAAATCTTAGTTCTTCCATTTCGCCATCCTGCATCTTAGGCTCACCTTCCCACTCGCTGCACAAATAGACGATTTCAAAGTTAGAAACTTCATCTCCATTCGGATAAATATAGTGCGTTTCCGGACCTGAATTTACATAAAAGAACTCCAGAGATTGTGCAGAAATGCCCATTTCTTCATACAATTCCCTTTTTGCACAATCCTCCGCATATTCGTCTATTTCAACAGAGCCACCGGCATACCCCCACTTGTGATTATCTGTTCTTTTTCCAAGTAAAATTTTTCCATTATCATCTACGCAGATTACGCTGGCGGCACATTGAATGATCGTCCTGTGTCCGACTAATTTACGCATTTCCGACATGTATCCTGTCATCTTTTTGCTCCTTTCCATTAGCATTTTTTCTGTTTCTAATTATGTCCGTTTTCTTCCGTTTATATATTTGCATTTACTTCTTTCATTATCTCTATAACTTCAATCTTGCCATCAACAAGCACCTCGACAATAGGCTCATTTCCGTCTTTATTTGGTTCATTTTTCCAGTAAATTTCAGCGCGTCTCAGATGTTCTTTTTCAAATATACTTAGGTTTGTCAGAAACCACATGGTAGAATATCATTCTATGCTCCCTTCTATAACTGAATTAATCTCGTCCATTTTCATTAAATCTAATCCTCTGATTTTTTCTCATTATAACAAAAAATCCAAAACCTGTCACCTACCTTCTTTCAATTCGCTTCCGTTCTGCTGCTCTTTCTTTTATATACGATAAACGGTTCTATTAAATGTCCGAATATTAAATTGGATTTACGCAGTTGCGTCAAAAAAAGAGATGCCCGGAAAGACATCTCTAAAAAAATGAAATACTATTATTTATTTTGTTTTTTTCTTTTTCACTGCGCTATATTTTCCGATCAGCTTATTGCCGTCTTCATCATTGCAGAAGGCATTGATCCGGACATAGTATGTTGTCTTTTTCTTTAGTCTGGTAAATACCTTCTTGGAAGTATTCGCGGATACCGTATACGTTTTGAGTGAGTTTGTAAAGCCGCGGTTTCGGGCGATCTGAACGCGATAGCCTTTGGCGCCGGCAACCTTTTTCCAGGTTACGGTTAATTTTTTCTTGCCCGCCGTTAATTTTCTGATTTTAACTTTTGCAGGGGCGGTTATTGTGCTTCCGCCATTGCCTGAAGAAGAGTCATCGGGAGTGATCTCTTCTGCCACCGGAAGAATCTGGAAGCTCTGCTCGATTGTTCCAACGTATGGATCAATTCCTGTAATTTTGATGTTTGCCGTGCCTACGTTGGTGTTTGACTCGTAGGTTACGTTGTAATCTTCGTTTTCTTTCAATGTGGTCGAGCCGTCGGAAACCGTGAATTTTGGTTTGATGGCTTTTCCGGTATAATATTTGTTGGAGACGCCGGTTACCGTAAACTCGCTCATGTCGCGCTGTACGGTTACATTTGCCACTGCGGTTGTACCGCTTGTCGTCGTTCCTGTGACTGTCACTTTTCCGGCAGCCAGTCCAAGCATGGATTTGTTGTCATTTATCTGCAATACTTTGTCGTTGGATGATTTCCATGTCACGGAATCGGTACAGTCAAGCGGAGACATCATATAACCGATCGTATCTGAAATGGATTTGGTCTCTCCCTTTTTGAATTTGATGTTTGTGTTAGTGAGCTGCAGGAGAATACAAGGAACCTGAACCGTTACGACACAATCTGCGTATTTTCCATTGGCAGATGCTGCACGTACCGTAGCCGTTCCTTTTTTGTTGGCGGTAATCGTACCATTGTTATCAACGGTTACACAGTCGCCTTTTACGACGCTCCATGTAATCTGTTTGTTGGACGCATTAGAAGGAGTGATCGTAGCGGATAATGTCTCCGTTTTTCCTTTGTAAAGATTGATCTGCGACTTATTTAACTGAACTTTGTCAACAGCAGTCTCTTTTACTGTAATGTCCAGTGAAGTTTCTGCAAGTCCACAATAGGAAATCGGAATGGACTGTTTGCCGATTTTATTCATGTCATAGCTGCCAATCATATCTTTGGTCAGAAGCACGTCCTGCTCCAACCCATCTTCATAGATCAAATGCAGGGTAGCTCCGGTAAAATCAAAGTTTTCGCCCTGCTGATACACAGTTTTGTTTGGCTGCTTTGTCACCTCGATGGAATTGATTCGTTTCTGAGGGCAGGAGCGCAGCTGCGGATATGGATAGTTGGAATACGGATCAATGAACCATGTATTTTCAAAGTCGAAACCGGTGTAAAATTTGGAATTTTTCATCTGGGTTTCGGTGAGAGGGGTGGCCTGGTCATCGTCTGCTGAGTTTCCTTGGAGGTAATAGTTATAGGCATGACGACTACTATAACCAATTGGGCTGCCGTTCTTGCTATTTCCAGCCCCATTATTAATCTCACCACGATTATATGTACATTCCTTATTATAACTGCTGTAGTCTATACCTTGCGTATAGTCCCTACTCGGAGCATCTGAAGTATAAGAAATTTTAGCCAAATTGTATATGTTTTTAAATTGATTACCAGTTCCGTAGCCATCAATTCCAGAAATTCCGGAAACCATACCACGATTTGATGATATCTGCCCTGTAACAAAGCAGTTTTCAATTATCGTATTATATGGATCCCCTACCAAGGCTGCTGTGCCATAATCATCAGAAGAGGAGGCTCTTACTATGTTAATATTGACATCAATCATGCCCAAATTGCAGATTTTCGTTATATCTCCGGAATAAATACCGCCAAACAGACCTACAGAATACGATTTCGGATCCCCATAAATCGTCAGTCCCTTGATATAATGTCCGTTTCCATCCAGTGTTCCGGCAAATCTCGGAATCGGATCCCAGCCGCTTCCGGTGTCCAGTTCTCCACCCGGAGCCGTTGCTTCGCTCAGGTCAATATCTGCCATCATGATATACTTGCCATCCAAATCATTGCGAATAGCATACAGGTCGGCGGCATCATAGATCGGTGTGTACCCTTCCGGGATCGCACTTTCATCGTTACTTTCCTGCGTTGTTGCTGCACTTGCGGTTAAGTTCGAGGCGGAACTTGGTACGACAAGCGCGACAGCAAGAAACATTGCTAATACTTTTTTAATGTGTAATTTTTTCATGTCATTTCGCTCCTTTAATAGTTTTTTACTATTTTACACTTTTTCAAGGAAGATTTCTCGGTAGGTTTATCGGTAGATTTTTCTTGTATTTGTTCCATCTCTTACACACTTTTTTTGTATATTGAAAAAACTCTGTAGATTTTCAAAATAGGGATATTATCTATATAGATTAAAGTGATGATCGAGAAAAAAACAAGAAAAAAACAAGAAAAAAATAAAAAAAAGTCATAATATAGGTAAGCAGATTTTTTTGATATAGACACATCAGTACATACTGAACATGATGATTTACTATCGGAAAAAATGGTCTTATAAATTTCAAAAAATCAAATAATAAATAGAAAGGAGACGTCGTTTATGAAAAAAAGAAACACGACTGTCATTGACAAACTTTTACAGTTTGCCGCATCCCTATCAAAAAAGAGTTCAAAAAAAGAGGATTCAGCAAAAAACAGCTCCTCTAATAACTCTTCCAATGATGACCTGCCGGCTTTATCTTTGAATCTCTCTCATAAAGTCGTGCCGGCAGAGGAGGCGGACTCAAAAAATAAGCCTAAAATCGTAGAAGAGGTTGAACCTGATTCCCCAACTTTGCAATCTTTTGATGAACTAACTAAACAAGCATGTGAAGAACACGAAAAGCGAAGCAAACGGAACAAACAAAAAAATCACAATAAAGATCATCACGATCTTGAACTCTAAACGAGAGACCGAGACCAATTTAAGCAGAAATTCAGAGTTTAAATTGGTCTCTTCATCTGCCATTTCATCCGATTTTCTACCTGATTTTTATATTCAGTTTTCTCATCATATCAAACACATCCCACCGTTTTTTCCGTTACTTTTGGCACAACTGTCAACTGATCCAAATCTGCAATCCATTTTGCCAGATCATCTTTCCCCTTATCAATTTCATCTTTAACAATGTCTAAAACAACAATTCTTCCAGAATTAATATGTTTATTCAATTCCTTCCAATATGCCGGAACAAGATCAAACGCATAATAAAATCGAAAAGGTGTCATAAATGAATTCGAATCAACAAGAAATATTTCATTATCACCCATTATACAACCCCTCCTAATCTAACAGCAATTTCAGAAAATGTTTTTCTGCTTGTATTGGTAAGTCTATACGCTTCCGAATATGTCGTTCTTCCACTACTAATGCTTTCACACAGTGCTCTTACAAAATGACTGTCCAAGCGGCTTCCTAAGTTATTATAATAATTGCCGCCCGGTTCTTGATTTTTTTTCATTTCTTTATAGGCTTCAATTGCATCTCTAACAACCGTCTCATATAAATCATAACGAATCAATTTTGCATCAAATGCTTTTCTGGCAATAACGCTTTCCCCACAGTTAAAAATTTTTGCAAGGTTTGTTATTTTTTCTCTGGTATCAGCAGCCATCGACTCTTTCCATTCAACAATAAATTTACCAAATGGAACCATTAACTCACCTGCAACTGCATTACATAACACCTCTATCGGCTTAACTTTCCGGCTGTTTCTCCTATCATTATATAAATCATTTTCTCCGAGCCAAATGTGAGCTATCTCATGGAATAAAGAAAACAATTTTGCCCCTTTAGAATCTGCACTATTGATAAAAATTAAAGGAGCCCACTCATCAACCATAGCAAATGCCCTAAACTCATCTATGCTTAACACCCTATGTGTATTCTTTCCGACAATACCATTAAGTATGACAAGAACTCCGCATTCCTCCAATAAAGTCCTCACATAGTTGAACGCTTCTCTCATATCGTTACAGGTTTCGTACCAATTTTCGCTTAAATCAAGGTCTTTTCTTATGATTTTTGCAATATTCTCAAAATCATTATTACCCTTGACACAGCCAACAACAGGCAGTACATCAAACCCTGTCTCCTGTCTGTATTCTCTCATCCACTCCTGCACATTTTCCATTTCGTGAATTGTATCAATTAAGTTTCTGCTCGGATCAGCCAATTCATTGCTGTCAACCGTTCTATATTCTATAAGCTGTATTTCCTCAACAGGTGGTGTTTGCAGGAAAAAATATCCAAGAGGTATATTGGTTTTGCGACTAAATTCTTCTATTTGACGGAAAGTTGGTTTTTTAGTACCATCAAGCCACCGTTTTATGTGATTCATTAACTTTTCGCCAAGTTGTTCTTCTTTCGTTTGACAAAGAGCCCATTTTATAATAGCGGGCTGAATATCAACCTTTACTACCGGCATAACAACTACCTCCTTTCAATTCAAACATTCACAAAACAATTAATCTCGTCCATTGTCATTGGATTCTTCTGACAATTGTTCCATCATATTAACAGCTGCTTTAATGTACTCATACTAAGTCACTCACTTTCAATTTGGTGAATACATATTAATATTATACCTTAAACAATTCAGTTTCTCAACATTTTTAAAAGAAAAAACAACCTTTCTTGAAAGATAATTTTTTTCCAATCTTCATTTTAGTTTGCGTTGCAAAAAAAGAGGAAAAGCTGCGTTTATTCAAAGCTCTTTTCCTCTCTTTTTCTATTTTTTACTTCCTTATTTTGACCTTTTTTACCTTACTCCACTTTCCGTAAACTTTGGTCGTTCCGCGCATTTTATAAGCACGGATCCGGACAAAATATGTCTTTTTCTTTTGTATTTTAATCTGACAGGTTTTGTTCTTTTTCTTTACCCATTTTGATTTTGCTTTTTTAAACTTTCGATTTGTGGCATATTGGATCTGATAGCCGCTTACACCTGTCAATTTTTTCCAAGTTGCGACCATTTTCCTGTTCTTCTTATTCTTTACGCTTTTAAGAACAACCGTTTTTACGGGCATACCAACAGCCACATTATTACTTTGGGACAACTCTTCTAATGTATTTGGTATACCAGCATTCGACTCCCCTGCATTATTACCGGATGGACGATCCGATACGGTTGGTATCGCCGTTGGCGCCGGCGTCAGAATTGGGGTTGACGTTGCATTTGGTGTCGGTGTTGGTGTTTTCGGATCGGATGTTCCACCACCTTCCCCACTCGGATCACCGGATGCAGCCGGCGTCGGTATCGACGTTGGTGTTGGTGCCGGTGTCACAATTGGCTTTGACGTTGCATTTGGCGTCGGCGTTGGGGTTTTCGGATCGGATGTTCCGCCACCTTCCCCACTTGGATCTCCGGATACAGCCGGTGTCGGTATTGACGTCGGTGTTGGTGCCGGCGTCACAATTGGCTTTGACGTTGCATTTGGTGTCGGCGTTGGATCTTTCGGACCAGGAGTTTCTCCGCTCTCTGTCTTGCCGGTTTTAGGAATTGCCACCGACGCTTTTTTATCATGACAGTACCAGCACTCTTCATGGCAGATACCGTCCTCTGCCTCTGTTGCCGCCTTATCAATTATCATTTCATAAAAATGAATGTTATTGATTTTTGTAAAGCCGGCAATGACTGCCTTTTGGCATGCATTCGTTCCCAAGTGGCAATTAACCGTCACCTCCTCTTTCTGGATTTCAACAAACACATTGTCACCCATCTCATCCACATTTCCAAGAAATGTTATTTCCTTTAATTTACTGCTGCCACCAAGTGCCTGGTCATCCACTTTGGTTACGTTCTTGGGAATGGTAATTTCTTCCAGACCTGTTAAGGCAAATGCCATCTCTCCAATTGTTTGCAAAGAATCCGGAAGATTAATCTTTTTCAGATGCCCGGCACCGCAGAATGCATACGGTAAAATCTGCTCGACACCAGCAGGTACTGTTAATTCTTCCAGGGTATTTCCTCCGGCATAGCAGACCATCGTTTTGCCATCCTTTGAATATAATGTATGACCGTCCGACTGATATGCCGTATTCTCTGTAGATACAACAATGGATTGCAGCGCCGCATTTGGAGTAGCAAATGCCAGTGTACCTATTTCACACACATCTTTTCCAATCACAATTTCCTGGAATTTCATAAACGAAAATGCATTGGCTCCGACAGACTTAATTCCATCTTCGAGAACTACTTTTTTACATTCTTCGACAATGTTTTCGTCTTTTTTCCAAGGGGCATCCTCTGAGAAATCTATCATTTTGCCGTTGCCGGAAATCGTAAGTGTCTTGGAAACAGCATCATAGTTCCAGGTAATATCATCTCCCGGTTCGCGTCCAATTCCATTTGGATTTTCCCGCTCTCTGCTATATTTATTGGCATATTTTGCAGCGGTAGAGCCGGAATATCCACAAATTTTCGCGCCTTCATAAATCGTTTCTTTGGCATCAAATATCTTACACTCCGGATTTAAAATCGTGATACATTCAAGATTTTTACAGCCGGAAAATGCGTTCTCTTCGATTTCTGTAACTGCCTGTTCCAACACAATCTCTTTTAGCAGTCCGGCATTTACTCCTGCATTTTTTGCCACCTTGGTGACCGTCCTCGGAACATCACATGCGGTTACACCCGGCGGAATAAATAAAAGTGTGACCGGAACCCCCTCTTTTTTCTCATAGAGAACGCCATCCGCGCTGGAAATTTCCGGGTTTTCTTCTGCGACCTCAATTTTTTCCAGTGACGGCATATCTGCAAAAAGCGGGACAGTTACTCCTGTAACCGATGCGCTGACAGAAACCTTCTTAATTTCTCCCAGAACGGATTCCCAAGGTACTACACCTGTCGAAAAGTCTGCAAGGCAGCCATTTCCTTCCAGTCTGAGTTCCCCAGTCTCTGAGTCAAAATACCAAGTCACCTTATCCGATAACGTCTTTCCACACCAGTTCACCTGAACCGGCAGATAATAGCATAACGAAGTTGACTTTTTCGGAGTATCCTCATAACTTTTTATCATTTGATACCCATTTAATTCGGCAATCGCATCTTCGTTAAGTGTAACCTCTTCACCATCATAATAAACGACCGAAACCACTTTATACTCTTTTCCATATTCAAACATATCGGCTGACTTTAACGCTTTCCCATATATTTTGTCAAGTGCGAATGGAGATTTGCCTTCAATTTCAACATCCGCAGGAAATATAAGTGTTGTAAGATAATTATAATTTTCATCTGTTACATCCG
The DNA here is from genome assembly GCA_002435545.1 of Lachnoclostridium sp. UBA6475. Taxonomy (GTDB): domain Bacteria; phylum Bacillota; class Clostridia; order Lachnospirales; family Lachnospiraceae; genus Eubacterium_F. The sequence continues at coordinate 9,413 of DJNB01000197.1, read as the reverse complement.
TTTTTTCCACAGACGATATCGAATCTCCTGCGGTAATTTCCGTCGTTGGGAACACAAAACCGGACAGATCAAACTTTCGGATAACACCCGGAATCTTAAAATACGCACATACCTCCACATCTCTGTCCGGCATCTGATACCCTGTAACTGCATTTGTATTTTGCGCATTTCCTGCGGCATCTACAAAACCGTCGGTGCTTCCATCACTTGTTTTATACCACAAAAACTCATAGGATTTTTCAGAGGAGGCACTTAACATAATCGTTTTTCCACTTAGAAATTTTCCGCCGGTTTTATAAGGCATGACCACACATCGGCAGTCCTCCGAGGCAGTAAGTACCAGTTCGTGAAAATCACTTTCTTTTCCAACTTGAACGATATGCTGCTCCTTTATCGTCCGATCCGAAGAAAGTACACCATTGCAGAAAATAACCTGGTCATCCGGGACTCGTACCGCGCCACCGCCCTTGGTAAATGCCAGTCCGCCTCCGGTACATTGAATGGAAGAATTTTCCAGCCAAACAATTCTCGGAGTGTCTGCATCCGGAGTATCATTACTAATACCACTTCCTTTATTGCCGATCAGTGTCGAATTCTTAATGACAACCGTATTATCCCTTCCGTCATCAAGCGCTTTTTGACCGGTAAGCTTTATTCCATAGCCATATGTGGTATGAAAATAGCAATTTTCAATCAAAACTTTGGAATATTCATTTTCAATCATCAGACAATTATTATTCATTTCATCATCGCGAGTATTTAAAATTGTCACACCGCTAACCTTTAATTCCGCGAAATAAGCTTCCGTTCCTCTGACACGAAGGGCATTGAAATTATTATTGACTATTATCTTACCGTTTTCAACGGTAAGTTTCATATTACGACCGTAAGCATTCATATACAGACAATCGCTCATTGTGAGTGTATGCCCATTCAGATCCAGCACAACATCCACGTCCTTCTCCATGGTTCCGCCCCAGCAGTAATACCCCCACTCAATATCGGAAGTAAGCCGGATCCGGAGTTTTGCTCCAGCGGCATATGCGGTACTTTGAAACGCGCTTTCCAATTCACTCGCATTCGAAACGGTTTTGATGGTTCTTCCTTCCGAGTCCTTTGCGCTTTCTGCGTGTACAACCGGACTTTTTAATCCAATTCCTTGAAAGCCTGAACCTGACACAGCCGCAACAAGGCACAAACACAATATTCTTTTTGCTATCTTCTTCATCTGTCCACCTTCTTTCCTATTTTGTTTTTACAAACTTTTTCGTGCTTGGACTTAATCCACCATATGTCGCATCTTTTGCCGTACATACATAAACAAAAACTTTTTTCTTTTTTGCTGTTCCACGATAGCTGGCCGTTGCCACATATGTTTTCCCGTTCTTCTTTACCTTGCATTTTACGCCATTAATGTAAATATATTTAATTCCTTTTCGCTGGAGATTTTCCTTCAGGGTCACCTTAATCTTATAGGACATTCCGTAATAACCTCCCTGGTATTGTCCACTCACCCATTTATTTAATGTATTCCAATATCCCGGATACCATTTCTTCTTAACATAGAATTTCTTAAATCCATATACTTTGATCGACTTAACCGCCGGCTTCTTGTTGGATGCCGTATACACCGTAATCTGCTTTGACGGATCACTGTATACTGCCGGATTTACTCCATCGTTATAACAATTGACCAGACGAATGGTATACTTACTGTCTGCTTTCAGTCCGGAAAGTCTCGTAACTCCGGATTTTGAATCAAATGTTGTATTCTTTGTCACCCAGTTCCCATTTTCAAGTATCTGAATTTTGACTAATGTGTTATTATAATTTGTCGTGTTTGCAATACAAATCGCATTTTTTGTAGTTTGTATTCTCGATTTAAGCAGATTTTCTTTTTGCGGTTTTACCACATAAGAATACTCTAATGTTTTTTTACCAAGACTATCGGCATTTAACGGAACCTCAAACGTATAATACCCCGGTTTGTCCTGATGAATGGTTCCACTCCATGTCATTGCAGATGTTTGATCCAATTTCGTGTCTGTTGTCCCGCTTAATGTTACCTCAAATGGAATATCGCAAGGCGCTGTGAGGTTTTCAACATTCCAATTTACCTGCACATTGCCCCAGTTATAATTGGCAGCATTAAGGCAAAAAGCATATTCTTTTCCCGCGTATTTCTGTGCATTTGATGTCGCACCACGAACACAGATAGAATATGTTCCTGCAGCCATCTTAATCGAAATCGGATCCCCTGGAAAGATGCGCTGACGATAACCGGTCCCCTGCTCGATTTCCATCCAGCCGTCCTCTGCTGTATATGTACCGGTAACTGTAGCCGCCTCAGCTAATGTAAACGTGTAATACTGCTTTGCAAATCCTCCATTTTGACGGTACAATGGTCCCCGCGCTTCGGTTCCCATCACATAACCTGCCGGATGATCCGCATCACAGCTGACATTAGGATACTCTTTTTCTACAACCACCGCCGCATCTTCTGCTTTCACAGAAACACCTATTGTACCGGCTGCAATCAAAAGCAGCATTCCTAACATAATTTGAATTGCTCTCTGTTTAAATTTTTTCATATTTTTGCTCCTTTCAGTGTTAAATGAGTATAGTTTTTTTTATTTTATCTTTTCCCGGCAAAAAAAGCACCCCCTTTTCAGGGGGTGTCGCAAAGAAATTTCTATATTTTTACACATTGGGAACAATCATTTTTTTGGAGACAACTTCAATGGTCAATTGTAATTTTGACTTAAACCCGGTCTTTGATAACATATTGCTTACATGTTCTTTTACCGTATCCGGTGAAATGTTCAACTCCGCGGCTATTTCTTTATAAGTTTTTCCCTGAACCAGCAGCCGCAGCACTCGTATTTCTCCTTTGGTAAAGTCATAATTTACCGCATGTCCAATCGTAATTTCCGGCACTTTATCCGGATAAACCGATTCTCCCTTCATTGTCCGTTCAATAACAGACATTAACGTCTCCGCGGACAAATCTTTATACCACATACTGTCCACGCCGTTTTCTCTGCCACATTCAAGAAATCCACTGTCTAACATAGACGTCACCGCCACAATTTTTGTATTTGGCTTTTTTTGTTTAATCTGCGCGGATGCTTCAAATCCATTCATTTTCCCTTCTGTACAAATATCCATGATCACAAGATCGATCCGATGATAAAAGCAGTAATCCGGTGCATATTCCGCACGTTCCAGCGCTTCGCAGACATTATATCCATTTTCCCGTCTGAGATACTGCTCTAGCATCTCCCGGATCATCCTCTGATCTTCTACAATTAATACACGTATCATCTTTTTTCCCTCTCTTCCGGCATAGTGATCGTAAGCATAAAAACCGGCTGCGTCTGAACCAGCATTTTACCACCAAGTCTTTCCACACAATTCCGCAGTGAGGCAAGACCTCCTCCTTCTAAAATTGCTTGTTCCGGCTTTCTTCCATTATTTGTTATCGTTAAAACCTTTCTCTGGTTTTTCATTTCACATCGTACAGTCACCCGGTTTCCTCCCGCATGGCGCGCCGTATTTGTCACACATTCACGAACCGCCAAAAGACACCATTCTTCTTTCCAGATATTGTCACCTTGAATCTGCACGCCAACCGATTCCGCCATTTGCTGTATCTTTTCAAGACTTTCCTGCTCTGTTTCCTCCATCTTATTTTCCTGCTGCAATAATCGTATTGCCTGTTTCCACTGTTGTATATCGGCTTCTTCTACCGGTTTCCCCTCCTTCAGGCAATGCCGCAGTTTCGCCAGTCCGTCACCAAATTGCTTATGTACTTCCATTTTGACCTTCAATATCTCTTCCTGACGTGTAAGCTCCATTACATTTTCTGACAATTTGCGGATCTTCCTGCCCTCTTCTGCTAATTTCTGATTTTCTTTTTCCAGTTCATCACACAGATCATGAAGTTGCGTTACGTCGGATGCAGTTACCTGAATATATTTTTTTATCTGCGTTTTTTCAAACTGCCAGACCGTCCCGTCCGGTAATTTTCTGACAGGATTTCCCTTCTCGATAATCTGTTCCAGTTCAAATAAACTTTGCAGGTCATGCCCGGAAAGTGCAAATACGATTCTCTGCATCTGCTGATTACACAGTACAATTAAGCCATTTTCATCAAAAAAGCAAACACCGCTTGGCAGATCATCGAAAGACTCTTTTACCGCCCGCCACATTTTAAAGGTTTTGTTTTTTCTAAATTTTAACATATATTATCCCCTTTCGGCAATCGCATCTCCAGCCGCCATTCCTCCTCTTCCCATTCTACAGCTGTATGCTTGGATGCAAATATATGCAGATCCACTTTTGCATCGCATCGTATCTCAAATTTCCATTCCGCCTCATTTTCCTGCACATTGACAAGAACCGCATTCATCTCTTCAAGGGCATACTCAATCACCCTTTCAAAAAAATCATACATTTTTTTGAGCGCGTCCCCAAAAACCTGTGATTTCAGATCTGAATTTATCATACATGAGATCCCATACAACTCCAAATTTTCTTTGGTGTCACGAAAAGTAAAGAAAATTTCCTCCGGTTTCAGCCACGGTGACTGCGCCGTATTTAGCAGAAGATTGTTTCTCCGCTTAAGATACGCCCCCAAAATAGCCGCTTTTTTAAAATCTTTTTCGTCTTTTGCCGTCTCTAAAAGTTCTGACATTTTTTCTATCTGACTTTTTGTCTCCCTGTGCATGGCACAATAAATCTCTTGTTGTTCTTTAATTTTTGCCCTCTTCTGTGCGATCCGGTATTCCTCCTCTATAATGGCATTTTCACCCTCAAGATTTTCTTTTACCATTTGAAGTTCCCTTGCTGTCTCCAATAATGTTCTAACATCTTCGATCCAAAATATATTTCCTTCTCCGATCGAAGCCCCGCAAAGGCGATATCCCTCCTTGATCATCTGCGGTTCACGCAGACTCTGTCTCATGCTCTCCTTTGATAACTCCTGCGGCCTGCTGCCACAATTTTCACTCTGCATCCATATCTCATACTCCGAATCTGTCATCCACATTCCCAGCGTACATAGTTGAAACATTTCCTCATATCCAACATTGGTCTGAATCAGCCGACAGATCATACAACTCTCAAATGCTGCAATAAATGTCATACATTCAAACACTGTCATATCTCCGGCGAACAGGCGGAGCCAAGGGACACCGCTGATATAGAGGACACTATATATCACCGTGATGACAAGTGGCACAAACGGCAGACTGATCCATCTATGCTCTTGCGGAATCCGGCATTTTTTTATCATGATTCCCAGTGCTCCAAAACTACACAGAATGATAAATCCGATCACACCAAAATACCCCGGTCCATAATAATACTCCGCATCACTCCATACTGCCCCCGCCGGAAAACGAAACACCAGCTGATGCCAGTCATTTGTCAATACAAGAAGCAGCAAAATCCCTGTTGGCAGGATCAGACACCATTTCTGTTTTTTTAAGAGATAATTCTCACCCTTTCCCAGCAAAATAGAAATAAATACTGCACAAAGCGGTACAAGCAGCATTGGCACATAATACAAATACCAAAAAATTCTTAGTAAGCCCGGACTAACTGCAAAATAAAATTTTGCAGTCCTAACCAGCATCCAAAACGCCAAAAGTCCGGATACCGCTAACAAATAGTGCTTTATCTGTGTCTGAATCACTCTGGCATAAACCGAAACGCCCCAGGAAACAATAAGAAAAAAATAAATTCCGCTCCGAATCAAGTTAAGCGGCATCGAAAAGAAACCCATTTTACTTAAAAAACGGGCTGCAATGGCAATTATTACAAATACACCGGCAAATAAATAGGTTCTTTTTTTTAACATTTCAACTCCTATCTCTTTTTCTAATCTCCAAAGCAACATACAAAGTCTACCGCAGTTTAATCCCACAGATCTGGCATCCTCTGGTGCCAATGACAAGTCTGTCATCGTATACGACCGGCGAAGCCTCGATACAGCTGCCGCTTACGCGTAATTCGTCATTTACTTCCCCGGTCGTGCCATCGAGCAGATACATCATACCGGCGCTGGTCGCATAGATCACTTTGCCGTCGCCATTTTGGTTATAAACACAGATCGGAGACGACCACGCATACGCCGCTTTGTGCTCCCAGCGTATCGCACCCGTCGCCTTGTCGAGGCAGGCAAGAACGCCATTTGTAAGGCCTCCGGTGCGCGAAACCGTAACATAAATGTTATCCGACAAACCATTTTTTCCTACTGCGATCGTAGACTGGACGCCGCCGGACAGATCGCTTACCGAGCGGCAGTCATACTCGGTTTTCCATATAATCTTTCCCGTCTCCGCATCGATTTTCCAGATTGGAATCGGCGCTGTGGAACTGCTCCGCCAGCCCAGGTGAAATGAAGTGCTTGCATAAAGATACACCTTTCCATCCTCGATCGACATCACGGGCGACCCATTGGAGTCGTCCAGGCAGTCCTGCACCCATACGAGCTGCAGCGTATTGAGATTCAGGCACATAAAATGACCGCCATTGTCCTGTATATATAAATAGCCTTTGTAAACTACGGCGCTGTCTTCCATGCCCAGCCAATATTTGGAAGTACTGCTGCGGATTCCTTTATAATGCCATTTCACGATACGATCCGGATGAATCGATAACGTTCCCTGCGTTTCATCGTAACCGGTTCCCAGATGGATCAGATATAAAATTCCGTTTTCTCCCGGATAGATCAACGTGTCCGTCTCCGCATCCACCAGGGCGGAGGAATCAAAAAAGCTCAAAGAGCCACGCAGCGAAAATGGATCGCTGTCGCCAAACGTATACAATACGCTTCCATCGATCAAACTAATCACAAATACTCTGGATTTTCCTTTGCTGCTATTGTAGCCGCTTCCCACATACATGATCGGATAGCCACGCGGATCCAATGCTCCGGCGCCTTTAAATGTATAGCCTATGTTTAATGTATCGCGCGTCTGTTTTCCCGTTTTCATATCCAGAAAATAGATATGGCCGTCCAGACAGGCATAGATCACTTCAACCAGCGAATCGTCTTCTTTCGCCCAGGAATACATATTCATCACCTGCTTGGTCGCTTTCGGCCATTTGACAACCAGCGGCTGTCCGGTCCACCCGCTTCCGGTCCACGTCTTTCCCTGGGAAGTCAATTTTCCGGTCTGATATGTCCAAGTGGATTTCAGCTTATTTTTGGTAAAATCCGCCGTTCCGAAAACCGGGTTATCACGAAAATTATTTCCGCGAAATGAAATAATACCATCTACTTTTGTGTAATCCTTTCCCTGTTCAAACGTGATCTCCTTTTTCGCCTTATATTTTTTATTGTCCGTCAACGTCTTGCCATTGACGTTGATCTGCGTCATCTGTATGTACCGGGATGGCTTGGTACTTTTTATCGCATGCGGATGAAAAGAAACCGCATCGTCTGTCTGGTCTGCAACATTTGTCTGATCTGCCGCATCTGTCGGCTCTGCATCGTCTGTTTTCTCCGCCTGCCGGCTCTGCGGTGCCGGTGTCGCGGACGGCTCGGAAGCAGGCTTGTCTTTGCTGGAAAAATTTTCCTTTTCTGTTGACACCTCTGTCGCCACCTGATCAAATTCTTTATCCTCTTTTATCACGGATAACGCAAAAAAGCCCGCGACAAAACAGGCCGTCAATATCGATATCACAAGCATCCAGATTAATATTTTTTTCATTGGTTCCTCCCCCATTCGTGCTAATTCATACTCTTTTTTTGTACGGGATATTTACATACATTTCAATTTTAGCACAGATAACATATTTTTACAAATAAAAATAACACCCTATGAAAGTCCGAAAACTCCCATAGGGCATTCTCCTACACTTGCGTAATATATTTAGTTATCTTTTTGTTGTCCGCAAATTTCACATTCTCCTGTTGTCTCATTGTATTTGTGTCCCAGTGCAGGTATCTTAACTTCCTGCTCTTTATCGCAGTTTTGGGGTTTCAGCCATTATATTTTCATTGTTCCGTCAGCAAGGTCTTTTGCCACAAATGGGATAAAGTAAAACGGTATCGTGAGTAACTTTTGCCCGGCATTGTAACCGTAATTATTTTTGGAAACTTTAATAGCAAACTCAAACTTATTGTGGTTTGAGAATTTTTCCAGAGAATTAAGCGTGCCTCTGCCTTTTTTTACATCAAGCGGATATAATTTATTGTTTGACTCGATAATAAATTCAAGTTCCGCAGATGTCTTACCGCGCCAGTAAAACAGTTTATGCTCTTTGGCAATTAATTCGTTTGCCACAAAGTTTTCGAAAAATATTCCGGATAACGTGTTATCTCTTTCATTCGACACAAAGGATGCCGCATTGATACCGCTTTGATACGAGAACATACCTATATCTCCCAGAAAGAGACGAAAATTGCTTTCGCTGTCCGGCATAAGCGGCATTGTGATATGTTCTTTCAATTGGAAAGATTGGTTTACAACGTGTGCCATTGTAAGCCACTGTATGGAGGTTGCATAATCCCTTGTTCTGCTCTTTTCCGCAATAAGTCTGGGTGAGAAGTTTTTTGATTCTTTATTCAGTTCTCTGTAAATGTTTTGGAACAAGGCACGGGAACGCAATACTGCCTCCTGACTTGCCTGATAAAGTTCCATATCAGATAGATAGTTGTCATATAACACTTTAAGAATTTCTCTTGATTCGAGAAGATTCCCTTCCTCAATGTAGGCTTCCACCGCTTCGGGCATACCGCCTACAAGTAAATATCTGTAAATCTGCTCCATTGCTAACTCATGAATTTGATTATCCAATGGCTTCTTTTCTTCGTATGCTTTTTTAACAGCGTTATAAAGTATATTATTGCTATTCATCAAAAACTCATCAAAGGTCATCGGATAAATTGTTAATTGATTTATCTTTCCAACAGGAAACAGGAATTTATTGTTTTCCCCGGAACCTCTCTTATGCGTTTCTCTTTGAATCTTAATACGAACCATTGAGCCGGTTGCAATAACAGGAATTTCCCTGAAATCCTGACAAAAATATTTGAGGGAAGATATAATGTTAGGACACTCCTGTATCTCATCAAAGATCAACAACGTCGTTTCATCTATTTTTTTTCCCGTACGAAGCGAAATATATTCAATAATCTTTTCTGCATTGGCGGTTCCGGAACAGAACTCACGGATTTCATCCTCTTTTTTGCAGTCAACATAGATGTAGTTATTTTTATAATAGGTTTTAGCAAAAAGTTCTTCTACAAGATACGTTTTGCCAACCTGCCTCGCTCCCCAAATAATTAAAGGCTTTTTGCGTTTGTTGTTATTCCAATCTATCAATCTTTGCAATGCAATTCGTTCCATAAATAACCCTCCAACTCATGTAATATATGTATTGTACCAAGTCGCTAGCGC
>DJNB01000072.1:6895-7133 GCA_002435545.1 Lachnoclostridium sp. UBA6475 | reverse complement strand
TTCCGAAAGCACTTCAGCCGTATATGGGTGGAAAAGAAAAAATCGAAGCATAATCAGAAATTATAGAATACATAAGAGGAGCTATACTCTGCCTGGCGGAGATGGTTCCTTTTGTGCCGAGAAAAGGGGAAGTGGATGAAAAAACTAAAATCACTTGGTTTTGCTGTAATATATCTTTTGATACCAATTGTACTCCAGATCGTGTTGTCGGTGATGATTTCCTTTCACATTGTGGCGG
>DJNB01000072.1:2854-6860 GCA_002435545.1 Lachnoclostridium sp. UBA6475 | reverse complement strand
GCTGCTTCGCGGGGTAGAGTATGATGCGGACAAGCTGGAAGCCTGGATTACTTCCGCGCAGATCAATATGATCTTAATCATGCTTGTCAATGCGACCATTATTGTGGGCGTTGGTATCTGGTACTGGTATGTGCGAAGAGTGCATCAGCCGGTAGAAGCGAAAGACAGATATCGTAAGATCTTAGCACCGCAGGCAATTGTGACGATCCTGTTATTGGCATTTGCCTCCCAGTTTGTGTGTAATATTTTGATGATCGCATTTCAGAACATGTTTCCTGCGGTTTACGAGGATTACGTGAAACTTGCCGATACGATGAGTCTGAAGACGATGGCAGCACCGGCAATGATTGCCATTGTGGGCATTTTTGGGCCGATTGCAGAAGAACTGGTATTTCGAGGCATGGTATTCCGGACACTGCGGAAGGGCTTTCCGTTTGTTGTGGCAGCACTTCTTTCCGGCGTGTGTTTTGGAATCTATCACATGAATTGGGTGCAGGGCGTGTATGCTTCCTGCCTTGGAGTGGTTTTGGCTTTTGTATATGAGCGCACGCAAAGCATACTGGGTGCGATATTATTTCATATGTTTTTTAATTGCAGCAGTTATTTGCTGGAACAGCTGGGAAATGTGTTGTCAGACGGCATGCTTGGCCTGCTGTATCTGATCGCAATGGCAGTTTCGGTAGTAGCATTTATCCCGTTATTGAGAAAGGTGGCACGACTGTTCCCGTCACGGAAAAAAGAGCTGCAAAACAGAGAAGAAACATCGATGATTCAGGAGGAAGAAGACGATGAGAACGTTTGAAAAATCAGATAAATTACATGGCGTATGTTATGATGTGAGAGGACCGGTACTTGACGAGGCGAAAGAGATGGAACGCCGCGGTGAGACGGTACTTCATCTGAATATTGGAAACCCGGCTCCATTTGGTTTCCGTGCACCGCAGATCGTACTGGATTCCATGGAGGCAGCATTGGCAGATCCGATGAGCCAGGGATACAGCGATTCGAAGGGACTTTTGGAAGCACGCGAAGAAATTTTACAGTATCATATGGAGAAAGGACTTCCGGGACTTTCCCTGGATCATATTTATATCGGAAATGGTGTCAGCGAGATGATTTCCCTGTCCCTTCAGGCACTGTTAAATAATGGGGATGAGATTTTGATCCCGGCACCGGACTATCCGTTGTGGACGGCAGCAGCCAAACTTGCCGGCGGAAATCCGGTTCATTACATCTGTGACGAGAGTTCGGGCTGGTATCCGGATATTGAGGATATGGAGAAGAAGATCACGGACAAGACAAAAGGAATCGTCGTGATCAATCCGAACAATCCGACCGGTGCCTTGTATCCAAAAGAAATATTGGAAAAAATTGTAAATTTAGCAAGAGAACATGAATTGATGATCTTTGCGGATGAAATTTATGACCGTCTTGTGCTGGATGGCAAAACCCATACGTCGATTGCCTCTCTTGCACCGGATCTTTTTGTGGTAACGTTCAACGGACTTTCAAAATCCCATCGTATTGCGGGATTCCGAAGCGGCTGGATGGTTCTCAGCGGAGATCTTTCCAAAGCGAAGGGCTACATCGAAGGAGTGAATATGCTTTCTTCCATGCGTCTTTGTGCCAATGTTCCGGCACAGCATGTCATTGCACCGGCACTTCGGAATCGTCCGGAAGTGGACGACCTGCTTTTGCCGGGAGGACGTATTTACGAGCAGCGAAAAGTGATCTGTGACGCGATTGCAGAAATCGATGGTTTGTCCGCTGTAACACCGGAAGCAGCCTTTTATATTTTCCCGAAGATCGATGCCAAACGTTTCCATATCTTGGATGATGAAAAATTTGCTCTTGATTTTCTTCGTGAAAAACATGTCCTTCTGGTTCATGGACGTGGCTTTAACTGGGAAGCGCCGGATCATTTCCGTATCGTATACCTGCCGGAAGTGGCGGTTTTGGAAGAATGCATGACAAAGATGAAAGAATTTTTGGCAGATTACCAGCAAAAATAAGGAGATTCAATCGTTACTTGCAAAAATAGAAAATATCTAGTATACTGAGAACGTCAGGAGGTGATGACGTGGCATTGCGCGTAAGCGATATCGCTGCTGAAAATTATACACAGCAGGCGAGAAAACAAAATACAGCGGCGGGGACGACCATAACTCCGTTTTCCAAAATGATGGAAGAAGAGACGAAGAAGGTAAATGAGGAGAACGCGGCGTCATCGGCGCAGACGGCATCGCAGACAACGTCTGCCGCAAATGTGGCAAAGACCACGGGCACGACAGGAACGGTGAAAAGCGATGGGACATTGACGACGACGTTAGATGATATTTTTAAGAGAGCGTCGGAAAAATATGGGGTATCGTATGATTTTCTGGTGGCAGTAGCCAAGGCGGAGTCGGATTTTAATCCCAAATGCGTCTCTTCGGCAGGAGCCAAAGGAATTATGCAGATCATGCCATATGAAGCGAAAGAACTTGGTGTAGACGATGTGTATGATGCGGAGCAGAATATTATGGCATCTGCCAAACTGCTGGCGGCACATCTGAAGAAATTTAATGGAGATACCACTCTGGCAGCGGCGGCATACAATGCCGGCAGCGGTAGAGTGAAGCAATATGGCGGCGTTCCTCCGTTTACGGAGACGCAGAATTACGTCAAGAAAATTGCAAAATATATGGAAGAGGGTGTCAAAGTGCCGGATAAGACGGTAACCGTGACACCAAATAAACTGAGCGGCGATGTGACGAAGAGCCAGAGTACGGCAGCGTCAGAGAGCAAGCAGACAGAGGCACAGACAACTCAGACTACATCTGTAGTACAAGAGGCGGCAGCCGCAACGGACGAAGAGCTGAATCAGACGATGGTGGCGGTCGGAAGTGGTGCTTCGGCGGTGACGATGACCTATGGGGCTTACCAGAGATATCTGGAACTGGGCAGCCTTGGTGTCGGATGACAGCAGTCCGGGAAAATTCCCGGTGTCAATGATTTTAAAAGAAGGAGAATTTAAAAAATGAGCAAGAAACCAACGGTATTGATGATCTTAGATGGTTATGGAATGAGTGACAAAGTAGAAGGAAATGCAATCGCACAGGCCAAGACACCGGTGATGGACAAACTTATGGCAGAATGTCCGTTTGTGCTCGGACAGGCAAGCGGTATGGCAGTCGGACTTCCGGAAGGACAGATGGGAAATTCAGAAGTAGGACATACCAATATGGGCGCCGGACGCATCGTATACCAGATGTTAGTTAAAATCAGCAAATCCATCCAGGATGGCGATTTTTTTGAAAATGATGCCCTGAAAAAAGCGGTTGAAAATTGCAAAAAGAATGATTCCGCGCTTCATTTGATGGGACTTCTTTCTCCGGGCGGTGTACACAGCCACATGGAGCATCTGTATGGCTTGCTCGAACTGGCAAAGAAAAATGGAATTGATAAAGTATACGTTCATGCGTATCTTGATGGACGTGACGTGCCGCCATCATCGGCAGCAGAATATATGGAAGAAGCGGTGGCAAAGATGAAAGAGATCGGCGTTGGAACCGTAGCTACGATCTCCGGCCGTTTTTATGCGATGGATCGAGACAATGCATGGGACCGCGAGGAAAAAGCCTATGCCGCACTCGTATACGGAGAAGGGGTAGAGGCATCGGATCCGGTACAGGCGATCAAAGATTCTTATGCAAATGACGTGACCGATGAGTTTATGCTTCCAACCGTTGTAGATAAAAACGGAATGATCAAAGAAAATGACAGTGTGATCTTCTTTAACTTCCGTCCGGACCGTGCAAGACAGCTTACCAGAGCATTTGTAGATCCTGATTTCACAGGATTTGAACGCAGAAACGGATATTTCCCGCTTACGTTCGTATGTATGGCACAGTACGACGCGCAGATGCCAAATGTACTCGTTGCCTTCCCACCGGAAGAATTGAAAATGACATTTGGTGAATATTTGTCAAAAAATGGAAAAACACAGCTTCGTCTGGCTGAGACA
>DJNB01000072.1:0-2769 GCA_002435545.1 Lachnoclostridium sp. UBA6475 | reverse complement strand
AGGATCGTATCCTTGTCAACTCTCCGAAAGTAGCGACATTTGACTTGAAGCCGGAAATGAGTGCGTATGAAGTCTGCGATAATCTCGTAGATTCGATCAAATCCGACAAATACGATGTTATCATCATCAACTTTGCAAACCCGGATATGGTAGGACACACCGGAATCATTGAGGCAGCGATCAAAGCAATCGAAGCAGTAGATGAATGCGTAGGACGTGCGGTAAAAGCCATTGATGAAGTGGATGGACAGCTCTTTATCTGTGCAGACCACGGAAATGCAGAAAAACTGATTGACGAAGATGGCGAACCGTTTACGGCGCATACAACGAATCCGGTACCATTTATCATTTATAATTATGATAAAAATTATACATTGCGTGAGGGCGGCTGTCTGGCAGACATCGTTCCGACTCTCATCGAAATGATGGGAATGGAGCAGCCGGCAGAGATGACCGGAAAATCCTTATTGGTTCGTAAATAAGAGAAAATATAAGGTCCCCGGTTTCGGAGGATGGGATGCCGATGTGCTGCCACCAGCCGGAACCGGGGATTTTTGCAGTATAAGCCCGGTAAGCGCCGCGGGCGCCGGCTTGATTTAGAATGACACAGGGAGGCAATAATGGCAAAAAAAGTAGTAGTTGGAATGTCCGGTGGAGTGGATTCTTCCGTGGCGGCATATCTTTTGCAGCAGCAGGGATACGAGGTCATCGGCGTTACGATGCAGATCTGGCAGGAAGATGACGTCTGTACACTGGAAGAAAACGGAGGATGCTGCGGGCTGTCTGCTGTGGAGGATGCAAGACGTGTGGCGGAGCGCCTCGGAATACGATACTATGTGATGAATTTCCGCCAGGAATTTCAGAAAAATGTAATCGATTATTTTGTAGATGAGTATCTGCATGGACGCACGCCAAATCCGTGTATCGCCTGCAACCGCTATGTAAAATGGGAATCGCTGCTGCAGAGAAGTCTGGAGATCGGAGCGGATTACATCGCGACAGGACATTATGCCAGAATCGATCAACTTCCAAATGGAAGATATGCGTTGAAAAAATCCGTGACGGCGGCAAAAGATCAGACGTATGCGTTGTATAACCTGACACAGGATCAGTTGTCGCATACGTTAATGCCGGTTGGAGAATATGAAAAAGAAAATGTGAGAAAAATGGCAGAAGAGGCAGGACTTCCGGTGGCACACAAACCGGACAGCCAGGAAATCTGCTTTGTCTCGGACAACGACTATGCTTCCTTTATTGAGAAGGAAACCGGCGTCGATATCCCAACCGGAAATTTTGTGGACGTACACGGAAATGTACTGGGAACGCACAAAGGCATCACGCATTACACGATCGGACAGCGGAAAGGACTGGGGCTGGCGATGGGACATCCGGTATTTGTCTGTGAGATCCGGCCGGAGACGAACGAAGTGGTGATCGGCGAAAATGAGGATATTTTCACAACAACGATCCGGGCAGACCATCTGAATTTTATGTCGGTAGAGGACATCGATGGCGAAGTGCGTGCATTGGCAAAGATCCGTTACAACCACCGCGGAGATATGTGTACCCTCCGGAAAATCGACGAAGATACGATTGAGGCGGTCTTTGACAAACCGCAGCGCGCAGCCACTCCGGGACAGGCACTTGTCTTTTACGACGGCGAATATGTGATGGGCGGCGGCACCATCCTTTAAAAAAATGTCTTGAATAAATTGTTTTCTTATGATAGTATATATTAGATAACTTGTTTCCAAGGGGCTTTTGCGCCTGGAAAAGATGTGAAAGGGGAAGCGTCATGAAGTATTTTGGTACCGATGGCTTCCGTGGCGAGGCAAATGTCACGCTGACGGCAGAACATGCTTTTAAGATTGGACGTTTTTTGGGACACTATTATCAGAATGAAGATCATAGAGTACGGGTACTTGTAGGAAAAGATACAAGATTGTCCGGATATATGTATGAGACGGCACTGGCAGCGGGCTTGACAGCAAGCGGAGCCGATGTCTATGAGATACATGTTACGACGACACCGAGTATTTCGTATCTGATCCGTCAGCAGAAATTTGATCTGGGTATTATGATCACAGCGAGCCACAATCCGTATACCGATAATGGCATTAAGGTCATCAATGGCACGGGGCACAAACTGGAAGAAGAAGTCGAGATCGAGATGGAAAAATACATCGATGGAGAAATCCCGGAGATCCCGTATGCGACCGGTGAGAAACTGGGACGATGCTTTGATTACCAGGAGGGAAAGAAGATCTATAAGATGTATCTGGAGGATCTGGCAAAGCACAGTTATAACGGTAAGACGGTAGCGCTTGATATGTCCAATGGATCGGCTTCCGGTATCGCAGCAGAGATATTTCGGAGACTGGGGGCAATCGTGCATACGACGGGAGATAAACCCGATGGTATGAATATCAATAAAGAATGTGGTTCCACTCATATAGAAAATTTACAAAAATTGGTAAAAGAGACGGGCGCAGATGTTGGATTTGCATACGATGGTGATGCAGACCGGTGCCTTGCCGTAGATGAGAACGGAGAGATTGTGACCGGAGACCACATTATGTATCTGTGTGGAATGGATTTAAAGGAAAAAGGCGAGTTGAAAGACAATATGGTCGTTACGACCGTGATGTCCAACATGGGACTGTATAAAGCCTTTGACCGTGCCGGTATTTCCTATCAGCAGACGGCAGTAGGGGATAAATATGTATGCGCCAATATGATGGAACATGGGTACGTTCTCGGTGGAGAGCA
>DJNB01000094.1:1699-2775 GCA_002435545.1 Lachnoclostridium sp. UBA6475 | reverse complement strand
GAAATTAAAAAAACATTTTTAAAGTCTATTGATAAAAAGAAATTAGGATAGTCTTATAATCAAGAATTTAATATTACATTTTACACCCCCCATGGAAAATTTTTCTTGACTTAGAGTCAACTCCAAGTGTTATACTTATTATGTAATGAAGAGACAGCATAGGAGGTGACAGCTTGTGACGATTAAGGAAGTCAGCGAAAAGTATGATATCAGCGCAGATACATTGCGGTATTACGAGCGGATCGGAATGATTCCGGAAGTGACACGAAACGCCAATGGCATTCGGAATTACCAGGAAAGTGATCTTGGATGGGTTGAATTGGCAATCTGCATGAGAAGCGCAGGACTGCCGGTGGAGGCTCTGATTGAATATGTAAAATTATTCCAGCAGGGCGACTCGACTTTTGCAGCGAGGCTTCAGCTTCTGCAGGAGCAGCGGGAAAAACTGGAAGAGCAGAAGGCGCAGCTGCAGGCGGCGATGGACAAACTGGATTATAAGATATCAAGATATGAAAAAGCTGTTGAAACTGGAAAATTAACCTGGGAGGAAGACAAATGTATTTAGAAAATATCAATGGACCGGAAGATGTTAAAAAATTAAACGATGAGCAGATGACGGCGCTTGCGGAAGAAATGCGGGCGGCGTTGTTGAAACGGGCGAGTATTCACGGAGGTCATTTTGGCCCCAATTTTGGTATGGTAGAGGCGACGATTGCTCTGCACTATGTGTTTGAATCGCCAAAAGATAAGATTGTATATGACGTATCGCATCAGACCTATCCGCACAAAATGCTGACGGGAAGAAAGGATGCGTATTTGTATGAGGAGCATTACGATGATGTTTCCGGATATAGCAATCCGCATGAAAGTGAGCACGATCATTTTACCGTTGGACATACGTCAACGTCTGTGAGCCTGGCGCTTGGTCTTGCCAAGGCACGCGACCTGAAAGGGGAAGACGGCAATGTGATCGCGGTGATCGGAGATGGATCGCTCAGTGGCGGGGAAGCATTGGAAGGACTTGACTGGGCAGCGGAACTGGGCGGCAATTTCATTATTGTGGTCAATGACAATGA
>DJNB01000094.1:641-1555 GCA_002435545.1 Lachnoclostridium sp. UBA6475 | reverse complement strand
TATGTGGACGAGGGAAATGATGTGCGTGCGCTGATCGATGCATTTGCGGCAGTAAAAGACAGCAAAAAGCCGGTTGTCGTTCATATCAAGACGCTGAAAGGAAAAGGATATGCGCCGGCAGAGGCTCATAAAGAAGAGTGGCATTACAGCGGACCATTTCACATTGATACCGGAGAACCTCTGATGGAAATGGAAGGCGAAGGATACGAAGATGTGACGGTTTCTTACCTGCTTGATAAAATGAAAAAGGATCCGAGTGTCGTTGCCATCACATCCGGAACGCCGACGGTAATGGGATTTACCGAGGATAAGAGAAAAGAGGCCGGCAGGCAGTTTGTCGATGTTGGAATTGCAGAAGAGACGGCGGTTGCACTTGCTTCCGGTATCGCGGCAAATGGCGGAAAACCGGTGTATGGAGTCTATAGTACCTTTGTTCAGAGAACGTATGACCAGCTTTCGCAGGATCTCTGTATCAATAATAATCCGGCGACGATCATTACGTTCTGGGGAACGGTCTACGGTATGAATGACGTCACACATCTCGGACTGTATGACATTCCGATGATGGCAAATATTCCAAATCTTGTCTATCTGGCTCCGACGACAAAGGAAGAATATCTGGCAATGCTCGACTGGAGTATTGAGCAAAAGGAACATCCGGTTGCAATTCGCCTTCCGGGCGGTGCGATGGTATCCGATGGCAAAAAGGTCACGAAAGACTTTTCAAAACTGAACCGTTATGAGGTGACAAAAAAAGGAAGTAAAGTGGCGTTGATCGGGCTTGGAACATTTTATTCTCTTGCTGAGCAGACAGCAGAAGTTTTGCAGAAAGAAGGAATCGATGCGACCGTTATCAATCCATATTATATCACTGGCGTGGACGAAGAACTTTTGGAGAATTTGAAGAAAGATCA
>DJNB01000094.1:0-514 GCA_002435545.1 Lachnoclostridium sp. UBA6475 | reverse complement strand
AAGAAAGAATTTTTAGACCGTTATGATGTGGCAGAAGTAATGGAGAAAAACGGATTAACGATCCCGCAGATTACGGAGAGCATTAAGAATCTTTGCTAGTTCTTAACCGATTTTTGTATAAAACCTCTTTACACGGGGCAGAATACATGATAGGATAAGAGCAGCCTACAAAGAGGGAGTAGTTCCGGACGTAAAAAGTCCGGTGTAGATTTCGTCAGTACGATTCGCAAGAATCCGGGGTCTACGGAACAGAAATTGTTGAACAAGACTTTTTGTGCATGTGTTTCGCGTGCACGGAAAGTCTTTTTTTGACGAAATAAGTCCGTCTCACAAAGCAAGTTGAGGACTTATTAGTAAGTCCGTCTTAGCCGGGCAGAGCGGCGAAAGGCAACGAAAACCGGGAAACCCGGCGAAATCCGTTGCTTTTACCGCTGGCAAGAAGCTAAAAAGGCAACGAAAATCAAGGAAATCACCGAAAAATGTTGCCTTTTCCGGCCAGAAGAGCGGCGAAAGG
>DJNB01000124.1:11430-12099 GCA_002435545.1 Lachnoclostridium sp. UBA6475 | reverse complement strand
TGCATTTTGCGGAAACTCAAGGGAATTACATTTATAAGCGTTACTCATGTTTGAATTCTTGCGACATGTCGCCACAATTACCTTTTAATTTTTTTAATTTTTATTTGACGAATGTGTATTATTATAACATTATAGACTACAACACGATATTTTTCAAATTCCGTTTCAGCTTTTGCCTTGGCAATCTCTGTTGTGATTTTACCCGCATCCTGAAGAATCTCTCTATCATCAGCCATGAGAAATAAATCCAAACGCTTTGACCAGTCTTCCATTGTCATTGGGATATGACGTTCTGCGCGGTCCTCTGCCAAATCCAAATAAGCGGAAAGACGGATTTCTCTAATCTGCTCAAGCAAGCGGTCAAAGTATTCTGTTGTAAGTATTGAACCGCTATTCTTGAAGCGTTCATCATCCATGACCAGCCTTTGATGGTGTAGTCCTTGACAATACCGTTAGCCCACTTGCGAAACTGCACAGCTCGCTCATTATTCACTTTAAAGCCGACGGCGATAATCATTTGAAGATTATAATGCTTGGTATCGCGTGTAACCTGAGGGGAGCCTTCCGTTTGAACTATCCGGAAATTCCGGATAGTTGAATCTTCCTCAAGTTCTGAATCTGAATAAATTTTTTAATGTGTTCATTGATTGTACGAACATCCACATCATA
>DJNB01000124.1:0-11373 GCA_002435545.1 Lachnoclostridium sp. UBA6475 | reverse complement strand
CGCATCTCAATGCTGTCCTGCTGGTCACCGACAGAAGCAACATAGGTCAGATATTCTGCTGCGCTGGAACGGATGGTTATTTCGTCTTTTTTCTTTTTCAAATGAATTGCCTCCTTATATCCAGCCTTTTTTCTTGAATTCTTCAATTCGAGCCAAATCTTCCTCAGAAGGCGCCTCCGCTTCGCTTTCTTTAACCGGTATGTTCGAATACTCATTATTCCATCTATTCAAAGTTTTTATGATTTCATCAGAAACACGGATATCGCGTTTCATTATAGAGTCCATGTTCCAATCGGCAACATCAGAAGTGCCCATCGCCTTTGTAATTGCAATTTTTGATGCTGCATATTCCTTTTTCTTCTTACCGAAATAGCCGTTGCCAGCTACGATATTAAGTTTCTTTTCAAATGGTAACTTATTACCTATATGCTCAATCTTTTCCTTGACGGTCGCGTCTGGCTCATCTGGAAAATAGTTTGTCTGCCACTTCCGAGGAAAGATATGCTCAATTTCCCATTTTGCGGGCAGAAGCTCATCTTGCTGCTCATATGCCAATGTTTTCAAAAGCATACGTACCGCATTACGATTAGGATTCTGAATATAAGGTTCCAGCTGAGTCAAATCAATATTCTTGAATTCAAATGTTGGTACATCTGAAGCAACGATTGCTGAATTCAATTTCAGAATATCTGGCTTTACAGCATTAATGGTCGGAATCATAAGATACTTTGTCATCAATTCCATAAGAAGCTTATTCAAGAACAGTGCAAATCGCACTTCAAAATTTTCTTCATTTCGATAACATATATAATAAATTACTACCGGATATTTCCAAAACTCATTTGGATAAGAACTCAAAATATCGAGTGTCTGCTTGATTTTCGTATTCTTGGACCAAGCCTCATTCTCTATTTCTTCCCCCTTGTTGACAACTTTCCATAGATTCAAAATCACAAATAGTGTATCTATCAGTTCCGATTTATATAGACGCTCAAATTTATTGGTAGCATAATACTTTCTTACGCCGGGAGTAGTTGTCTTAGTATCTTGTTCCAATGCACGATAATAAAACATATTGTAGTAAAACAGCTGCTGAATGCTTTCGTTTGCGTCTGTAGCCTGCTCATCTAAATCCTTCCACCTCTCAATAAAGGCTTTTTTATCTTCCGGTTCAAGCTGGTTATAAATCTTTGCTTTAAAAATATCTGCATCTGACAAAGGCAACCCTCTATCATTCAATGTTGAGAAGATTGTTAAAGCAGTATCTTGTGTATCCGCTGTAATTGGAAGCAAAATAGCTTGACTCAGTAATGCATAAATAAACTGATATACCATCAAAGGGTTCTCTGTAGAATGCTTATCAAACAGCTCTTGGAAGTAACGATAGTTCTTTGAATAGTTATCCTTTGCATTCTCGTCAGCGCATCCTGTTTCCAAAATTGAACGAAGTATCTCATTCCCGTCGTTATTTACAACACGTGATGTCAAGAGTATATTTTTATAGTCCACAGTACCCGTTAATTTATTAGTTCTCCAAATGGAAGGCTCAATTTTCCCAATAAAGTTATTAGCCTCTGCCGTTCTCTCTGATGCTGGGGTTGCAACCAACTTTGTATAAATAGCACGCAATAGCAAAAACAATGATGTAATACGCTGCTGTCCATCGATTATTTCCTGCTCACCATCTTCGTTCTCATAAGAAACGACACTTCCAAGGAAATATGAGCCTTCTCGCTCTGTACCACCGCTTGTGGCTGTAAACTCCCATAAATCTTCAAAGAGTGTTTCCACCTGCACGTCTGTCCACGCATAAGGGCGCTGGTATTCCGGGATAACAAACGGCTTCGATTTACCACTTCCTAAAAGCGCCTCTACGCTTTGTTTGTTAACTTCTATTGTTGTTGGCATATATAAAGCCTCCTTCATAATTTTTGTATTTTGTTTGAAATCACAAATTGATTCTACAATGTTTATTACGCACCATCAAAGGTATCTACATCTATTTTTTTCTGAATCAAAATCAAAAGATAAACTTTCATCGGTCTCATCTGGCTCAGAGCCGTCGCTGATAAACAGTCCCGGAACATTAAACTTAATGCTGACCGCCGCTGTCATTACAATCGTATTACCACATTTAAGCAACAAGTTCTTTAGCTTTAAATCTTCTCCGGTTTCATCCTGAACCACGCATACTTCTCTACAAACCACGAATAATATTCAAATAATCCCGGCGTTGATCTACGACTGCATATACAATTACTTGTTTATTTTCCTCATCAATTTTATAAAATACTAAGTCTTTTTCTAAAATAAGCACTTTATACCCCTGTCTCTTAAGGATAAGATATCTTGGCTCGGTTCCAATGTATGGATCTTCTCCCAATTCAAGAATTCGTTTTTCAATCTCATCAAGTTTCTCAAGTGCTATTGTATTTCCAAAATTTTGAGCAATATACAAAACTATTTTTCTAATTCCTGCATCGGCTGTATCAGTCCTTATTACCGTATACTTCATATTCACCCCTCCTGAAGCATTTTTCTCAAATCATCAAATGTTTCAGTTATCGGAGCGACCCTTCCATTTTTCACATCATCTTCTGCTTCGGCTAATACTTCTAACAACTCTATTCTTGCTTTCATATTTTTATATTCTTCATAGGAAAGCGCAACCGTATCGCCTCTACCATTCACTGTAATAATTACTGCTTCTTTGTTTTCCTTACACAGTTTTGATATTTCAGAATAATGATTTCGCAAATCAGCAGATGGTCTTATTGTTTCTTGTAATGTCAACATATTGGTCACCTCCATATATGGTATATGCAAATTATATCATCTTTTGCATATATATTCAACATTATTTTATTTGACAAGTGTGTATTAGTTTTTCATACCTCATTTTTCCGGAAGTCCCTGCCCAGTCCGCTTCAACTTGTTCACAGTTTTTTATCATCCGCAATTTCCCAGTGTCCACTAAAACCACGCCCAATATAACTTACATTATCCATTTCTTTTATATGGCGCTTAATCGTTTTGGAACTTACTCCTAGCGCAATCGCCATTTTTTCTGTACTAACTTTACTATCCTTACGAATCAAATCCATAATTTGACAATTCAATTTGTCTTGAGGGACATCTTGAGGGACATCGTAGTTGAGATTTGGCATCACAACAGTAAACTGATACCTATCTGAACGAAATGTTGGTCTTTTACTCTCACTGTAATTGATTTGAAACTTATATCCACTAATAATTTTTCCAAATCCACTACCTTTACGTTCCATAAATCCAAGCCGATTAAACACATCTGCAAGAACCGGATTTCTTCTGGTTGAAGGAACCGTAAGCGGATCTCTGTCTTGAATCATAGAACCATCCGGCATTCCTCCCGGAGAATAAATTTCCATTCTGTCATCATATATGTCAATATGGACTTCACTTCCATTGACCAGATAATCACGATGAACCAGAGCATTTACAAGCGCTTCGTGATAACTTCTCTCTACATATTCCGGCATCTCTTCTCTTGAATTAGCAGTCTTCCGCCATTTCATTTTGCAATTACGTTTGATAAATGCTTCCCCATTTTCAATAAGGGAAATTACACTTCCTGAATACTCCGCATCGTCTAACGCATCAACAGTGCCACCACTTTTATTTAGTCCGTTCCATCTTGTACAAAACAGTCTCGAACAACGAATAGGACTTTCATCTGCAAGCAATGCTCCTGCATTTGTTAATTTCCCCTGCTCATTGACAAGACCAAAAGAAATCAAATCTTTTTCATCAAAACTGCTTCTTGTCCACTTCTTATATCTTTCTTTCAGTTTTGAAAATACCTGTTCTTCGATATAAACTATCTTCATTGTTTCATTTTCTATATTTTCCCATATTCCTCTGCCAGTTCCCTGGCTCGTTCCCCGATTTTCTCCCGCAGGCTCTTAGGTTCAAGAATCTCAACGTTGGTGTTGTACTGCATCGCCCACAAAAACATTGCCTCTTCACTACAAGATACCGATACCTTATACCAATCCTTTTCTTCGGACAATACAGAAAAATCCGTTCCAAACCAGTCCACCAGATCGTTAAAAATACTCTTTTTGGCTTTCATTAAAATTCTACTGCCTTCTCCACCAAACAAATACATATGTTCTGCCATATGCTTGGGAAGATTGATTCCTTTTTCCAGCCCTTTGACACACTTCATCGGTTTTCTTGGCTCCTCTGATATGACAATATCTGTAATCCGATCCACCCTGCAATGCGCCACATTATCATAGTTATCATAATTTCCAAGGAGATAATAGCGTCCATTATTAATGATCAGTTGATATGGATTCATTATGTATCGCTTTTCCCGTCTTGGATGCAATTTGAAATCTGTATTATAATCATTATAAATAAAACTGATTTTCTTTTCGCTTTCTATCGCATCCTCTATCACACCGATCACATACATCAACTGCTTATTGTCCACCTTGTGCAGCTCCGGCAAATAGGAAATATGCGTTAATTTAGGCTCAAAATATTTATTCGATTGCTTTTTTAGTTTCTCAATCAAATCTTTCGCCTGACTACCGGAAATTCCTTTTGAAAATAAAACGGCATCAATAAGGAACCGCAGCTCGGAATCTTCAAACTCCCGTTCCATCAGATAATACCCTTTTTCCATGGAAATTTCATAGCCAAATTCCTGCAAATATTCCAAATTATTTTTTACGGATCGCCGGTCACACTCCATCCCATAATCTCTTTTGAGTATGCGAAGAATTTGCTGCTGCGTCAGATGATGATTTTCATCGGAATACTCTTTCAGGATGTCTAAAATAAGCATATTAAGCATCTTTTTATTTGCTGTTGCGTACATGGTCAGCCATCCATCCCTTCTTCTAAAGTTCTAATCCAAAATATGTGCTAATTACCTCTTTTAACCTTGCTTCCTTTATCACATCAGCAGTATACAGATCTTTTGCTAATTTACACATATTTAAACACATTCTATCATCATTCTTCAAGCGAAAGGCAGGATGAATTGTTCTTATTAACTCAATCTTCCCGTTTGACTTAATCTTCTTTATTAAAATTTCATTTTCCTTCAAATAATTATACACACTGCCAGTAGCAATAATTACCTCCGGCTGAAATTTTTTCACTTCTTTGAGAAATACCTCCTTAAACACTGTTTTCACAAAATCAGCTTTACCTTTTTCTTTTTTAATAATATCCCTCATTTGTCCTAGACTATAATAATTCTTTGTAGCGGATGTAATTTGATATCGAAATAAATTTGTCACATATACATTGTTCAGCTGAAAATTAAGCATCAAAGATACTATAAATTCTCCATAAGCTTTCTGATCAAAAAACGCATATTGTAAAACATCCTCACTCTTCTTATATTCCTCTTGAAACCTATTTATATCTTTTTCTCTCCACAAATGTGTACTTAGATAAAATTTGGAATCAATGTTTTCTTCTTTGTTTCTTTTGTGGTTTCTCAATTCTTCAGCTTTATATGGTTTTTCCACTTCTTTACCATAAATAAACTTTTCATCTTTCAAATGATCTGCCGGAGAATCATATACAAACATTACCGGGGTTTCATTCCAATTTGTAAAATCAATTTCCGTATTCATTATCTTCTTATATATGTCAAGCAAATCCAATCCATGGTTTCCATTGGATATAATGCCTGCCTCTAAAGAGTAGTTTTTTAATATCTTACGTAATTCTTCATATTTCTCCATAATTAAATTAGGTTCCGTAAAATTCTTTAAAACATTCAATTTTGCATTACTAACATTCTCTTCAAATTTATGATATCTCTCTTGCTTTTCATCATAGCACTCATACAATCCTTTAAAATTAAATTCATTCATTGTTTTACGACTATCCTCTGCCGTTATGTTTTCTGTTTCCATTCCAATCCTCTCCTTTTCTTCAAAAATAAATTTTACAATTATTATAAATCATTTCCAGGTAGATTTCCCGGTACTTTCTTCCTGCAAATCTACAATTTCTATTCCCTCGAATAATACTCCCTTCCCGTTTCCAAACATATTCCGGCGAGCCGCCCGTTATGTGAGCAGGCACCACAATCCAAGGCAATATGGTTATATTTGCGATAAATATAACCGGGCCTGTCATTTCCAAGAATTGTCTGCGTCGGTGTATGCCCTGTGATCACGATTTTGTCTTCGTAATATGGCATCTCATAATCGGTGCGCGTCCACAGCAGATCATCAATCGTATACTCTTCGATTGGCTTTTTATAATAAAAATCATTCAAGCCGGCATGAACCAGAAGATAGTTTTGTCCCTGAATTTCCAACTCAACATACGCTTCAAAATCTCCGATAAAATCAAGCACTTCCTGCCGCTCTTCCTTCGACAATTTACAAAATTGATCCATCGTCGTTTTTCCTCCGTTGCGAAGCCAGTCAAGCAGTATCATTACTTGATTTTCGTTAAGTGTTTGGATAAAATCTTCCGTTATTTCATTTAGCATAAGTTTCAGGCTCTCCAGTGCCATCCATTCATGATTTCCTGCGATACATACACAATTTGGCAGCGTCATCAGATACTGCAATGCCTTGATGGGATCCGGCCCGCGGTCTACGACATCACCCATCACATACAATTCGTCATTTTCATCGAATTTCATCTTTTCCAGCAGGACTTTCAGCTGCTCCAATTGTCCATGAATATCGCCGATTACATATGTCGCCATTTTTAACTCCCTTCTGCGTTTTCATTTATTCCTGTACCTTTTGCAAAAAATCCATTATCTCTTTTTTAAGACAATCCTCTTTTCCTGCAAAAGAGTGACCTGCGCCTGCACAAATATGATAATCTAAAACCTCCGAACGGATAAGATCCAACAACTCTATGTAATCGACAGACGGATCTTTTCCCCCATAAAGCATACGTACCTTTTTCCCCTGAAACGCCTCAATGCCTTCGCGGGTTTTGTACCAGTTTATCATAAGAGGCCCATTGATCAAAAGCATCCCCTTTATCTGGGATTCTCGATATCCTTGCTGCGCGCCCACCAGTGCACCATTCGAAATACCTATAAAATGTATATCGTCAATCTGACATTCTTTATTGATAAATTCAATCTCGTCTGCCAAATTAAATTGACTCTCAATCGGATTTGCAGAAACACAGACGGAATAACCAAATCGATCTTTTATCGCGTGGGAAATCCGTACATATTTATCCTGATATCCATAAATACTCCCTCCTCGCCCCGGCTTTATAAAAACAAGTGTTTTGCTGCCATGCATAAACCCATATTGGGTTTGAATTTCCTTATCGAATTTCATTGTCTTCCTCCTTACGTTTGTCTTTGATAAGGTTATTCTACCAAAATCTTATGTACATTTTTTTACACATTCCCGTCCCTGCATATTTTTTCCTCTCACCGTCCATACTAATACCACCAGAACCTACGAAAGGACCTCAAAATGAATCACACACACTACACTACAAAGAATCTCTCCACATCAGACAGCAAGAAGTCCAACGATGCCCGCAAGCGCCGCATCCGCGAGAACTCACACTACAATGAAAAGGATCAGCCGGCACCGGACAACAATCTGTTTTGGGAAGATGCCTCCAATCCTCTGAGCAGCAAAGGAAACTAAAAGAAGCCCGACGGTGGATCGTTTTCCATCATCGGGCTTTCTGTTATTCTAATGCAATGTTCGAAATTACTGAAGCTGTGCCAGACGTTCTTTTACCTGAGCCATCATGCTCTGATATTTTTCCAGTTTCGCTTTCTCTTCTTCGATTTTCTTTGCCGGTGCTTTATTGACAAAATTTGGATTTCCGAGCATTCCTTCCGAACGTTTCAATTCGCCGGTCAGACGTTTTTCTTCCTTCTTCAGTCGCTCGATCTCTTTTGCCACATCGACAAGTTCCGCAAACGGCATATAGATCGTACCTTTATCGATCACAACCGAAACCGCATCTTTCTCAATGCCGGTTTTGTCCGCCTGAATCGTTACTTCGCTGGCATAACCAAGTGTTGCAAAAAATACGTTATTGGTTTCAAAAATGTCTTTTACTTCGGCATCTTCTGTCACAACGATCACTTTTGCTTTCTTGCTCGGTGGCACGTTCATCTCACCGCGGACATTTCGGATTCCTTTTACGGCTTCTTTGATGCGCTCTACGGCATCCATGTCCTCTGCGAAATTCATGCTTTCGGTGTATTCCGGCCAAGCCGAAATCATGATCGAATCGTCGTCATTGTCCATCAATGTGCAGTAAATTTCTTCCGTAATAAATGGCATATATGGATGAAGCAGTTTCAAGGCATCGATCAATACTTTCTTCAATGCATAAAGTGCTGCTGCCTTTGTCTCGTCCTCTTCATTGTAGAGACGGGGTTTTACCATCTCAATATACCAGTCGCAGAATTCTTCCCAGATGAAATCATAAATCTTCTGAACCGCAATACCAAGATCGTAAGTTTCCATCAGCGCCGTGACATCTTTTGCCAGCTGGTTGCATTTTGCAAGGATCCATTTATCTGCCTGCGTAAGTTCGTCTGCCGGCACTTCTTTGTTCGCAAGTTCCTCATTTTGAGCAAAATTCATCATAATAAAACGGGACGCATTCCATACTTTGTTGGCAAAGTTACGGCTTGCCTCGACACGCTCCCAATAAAAACGCATGTCATTTCCCGGTGCATTTCCGGTTACCAGTGTCAGACGCAGCGCATCGGCACCGTATTTGTCAATTACTTCCAATGGGTCGATACCATTTCCAAGGGATTTACTCATCTTGCGTCCCTGGGAATCGCGTACCAGACCGTGAATCAATACCGTGTCAAACGGCACCTGACCGGTCTGCTCGATTCCGCTGAACATCATTCGCATAACCCAGAATGGGATGATATCATAACCGGTAACAAGCGTGTTGGTCGGATAGAAATATTTCATTTCCTCGGTATCATCCGGCCAGCCAAGTGTCGAAAATGGCCACAGTGCGGAACTGAACCAGGTATCCAGCGTGTCCGGATCCTGACGCATCTCTTTGCCGCATTTTGGACAGTTACACGTCTTTTCCTTCGTTACGACAAGTTCTCCACAGTCGTCACAGTAAAATGCCGGAATCTGATGTCCCCACCAAAGCTGACGGGAGATACACCAGTCACGGATATTTTCAAGCCAGTGGAAATACGTCTTATTAAAATGATCCGGCACAAATTTTGTCTCGCCATTTTTAACCGCATCAATGGCCGGGCCTGCAAGTGGTTTCATCTTTACGAACCATTGTTTGCTGACACGAGGCTCTACCGTCGTACCACAGCGGTAGCAGGTTCCTACATTATGATCGTGGTCTTCTACTTTAACCAGGGCGCCTTCTGCTTCCAGATCTTTTACAATGGCCTCACGCGCTTCGTAGCGGTCCATTCCGGCGTATTTCTCATATTCATCGACGATCTTTGCATCGTCTGTCATTACGTTGATAATTGGCAGATCATGGCGAAGACCTACTTCAAAGTCGTTCGGATCGTGTGCCGGCGTAATCTTTACAACACCGGTTCCAAATTCCATATCTACGTAATCATCCGCGATCAACGGAATCTCACGGTGAACCAACGGAAGGACGAGCATTTTTCCAACCATATCTTTGTATCGTTCATCGTTCGGATTGACAGCCACCGCCGTATCTCCCAAAAGTGTTTCCGGACGGGTTGTCGCCAGATTGATGTAACCGCTTCCATCGGCAAATGGATAGCGCAGATGCCAGAAATGTCCCTTCTGATCTTCGTACTCTACCTCGGCATCGGAAATGGATGTCAGACAGTGAGGACACCAGTTGATGATACGTTCACCACGGTAGATAAGTCCTTTATTATACAATTTTACAAATACTTCCTTAACGGCTTTGTTGCATCCCTCATCCATCGTAAAACGTTCTCTGTCCCAATCACAGGAAGATCCCATTTTCTTAAGCTGGGATACAATGCGTCCGCCGTACTGCTTTTTCCAGTCCCAGGCACGTTCCAGAAATTTTTCACGTCCAATGTCTTCTTTCGTGATTCCCTCGTTTCGCATCGCCTCTACGATCTTCGCCTCGGTCGCAATCGACGCATGGTCGGTTCCCGGAAGCCAAAGTGCTTCATAGCCCTGCATTCTCTTAAAACGAATGAGAATGTCCTGTAACGTATTGTCAAGGGCATGTCCCATATGAAGCTGACCCGTGATGTTTGGCGGCGGAATTACGATCGTATACGGTTTCTTATCCGGATTTACTTCCGCATGAAAATACTTCTTGCTGATCCATTTGGAATAAAGACGGTCTTCAATGTCTTTTGGATCATAATTTTTTTCCAATTCTTTTCTCATGATTACCTCCGATAATAATAAAAAAACTCTGGAAGAATACCTTCCGGAGTCATTCGCTTCAATCAGGCACCTTCCCTCTATAAGGGCGGCATTGCCGCGGTACCACCTTATTTCAAATAAATGCAGGTTTTATCTTTCCTGCGTTTTATTCCTCATTCTGCCGATAACGGGGCGACCCGTGATCCTCTACACACAACGTCTGCTTCAAAGATCATGCTCCGAAGCTACCTTCCACAAACCACTTGCCGGATTTCTTTCA
This sequence comes from Lachnoclostridium sp. UBA6475, assembly GCA_002435545.1. Lineage (GTDB taxonomy): Bacteria > Bacillota > Clostridia > Lachnospirales > Lachnospiraceae > Eubacterium_F. The sequence goes on along the minus strand of DJNB01000124.1, from coordinate 750 downwards.
GCCGGTGAAAATCCTCTCTGCTGGCGTTTTTTTGTGTACTCCTCTTCTTCCACGCATTTCACTACCCTTTTATAATAGGGGTTTTCAGGGGAAATGTCAAGGGAAATTTTGTTCTGCAAAGTATTCTCCATCATAAAATGCATTTTATGCAATATATTCACTCGAACACGTACAAACGACAATTTATGCGTACAAACGTCAATTTATTCGTACAAACGACACTTGATTATGCATTGTGTGTATGTTAACATTTTTATATAAAAGGGAAAGAACTATTGAGAACTGCTGTGTCAGAGGATGTCTGAATAGTTATGACAGCAGTCACACAAGGAGGGACTTATGATACGTACAATATTAAACCACACATCACACATTACAGACCTGACGACCCAATATGATGAGGCAGCAAAAAAACTTCTGGCTCAAAAAATCGTCTTAGCACACATCTTAAAAAGAATCCTTGACGATTTTAAAGACATGGAGCCGAAGGATATCGTGCCTTACATCGAGGGAGAGCCGCAAATTGGAGTTGTTCCGGTTGATCCGGGACTTACCAATACCACACAGCCAGGCGAAACAGACGAAATTGTCGGATTCAACACAGAGAATACAATCATCAACGAAGGAAGTATTTACTTTGATATCGTTCTCTATGTTCATCGAAAATGTGGCCTTACCAAAGTGATCCTAAATGTGGAACCACAAAAAGACGAACCACACAAATACCCCGTCCTAAACCGCGGGATCTTT
>DJNB01000164.1 GCA_002435545.1 Lachnoclostridium sp. UBA6475 | reverse complement strand
ATCTTCGGATGCGCCTGAATCACTTTCTTCGCGTCCGCAACCGAAGAAGCCGACACGATCTGCAGCGAGACATTTCGCTGAATCCCATATTCTTCCATCCATTTTTGCAAATGTTTCCGCTGCACCCTATCATCTTCCAAAATGAAAATAGTTCGTGTTATCATACCGTTACCCCGCTTTGATCAATGATATTACCAGTTATTGTAGCAAATTTACCGGAAAATGTAAAACAATTTTTTACGTTTATATCAAAATATACACCGTTCATGACCGTTTTCTCAAAAAATCTATGCCAAAATCCAACAAAATGTTACAATATTTAGCGACTAAGGCGTGTAGATACCAGGGTCTGAATAGAAAGATTTTTTATAAAAAAAGGAAGAGACAGGAACATTTAGTGAACAGACCTGTCTCTTCTTTTTGTGTAGTTTGGTGTTCTGCTAAGAACGATTGACGTGTTGTTAATCCGCTTGCTTTTCGTTAATCGCGAGATAGTATTCCCGTAGAATGGCCATCATATGTGCGGTCTGACTGTCTGACATTGATTGTAAATAAAAGGAAATTTTATCCAGTTCTTCCGGTATCTTGTCATCTCCCGCAGACTCGGAAAAATCGGTCTTTCCAAGTACGATAAAATCTGCAGAAGCATTTGTGGAAGTGCAGATTTTCGTTAATGTCTTTGTGGTCAGGCTCTTATTCCCACGTTCTATATCGCTTAAAAAACTGTCTGATATATCACAAAGAGCGCTAAATTGTTCTCTAGTGTATCCCATATTCTCGCGGATTTTACGTATACGAGCTCCCACCCTTATGTTGAGTTCATCTTTAACCATATGGCAATTCCTCCAACTTGTCTGCAAAAGTGTTGAAACTCGTTTTCTATCTTATATAGTATATCCAAAAGCGTGCATTTTGTACACATTCCATAGAGGAACATAAGGGACTCAATAGAGTTGACAAAAAACTACATTTTTAGTAAAATGTAGGAAGGAAATACAACGTTTTGGGTTGGAAAAATAGTTACACAATAAAAAAAGGAGTAAAGATATTATGCTGAAAAAAACGGAAAAAATTCTGGTATTTATATGTTTTATGGTATTTGTCGGACTTGGCATCCATAAAACGGAAGCACAGGCGTATTGTTATCTTAACACGTCTACCTATGACATTTCGTTGAATCTGGCTAAGGAATCCGATACGGTAGAGGTCATGTGCTATCCTTATGGAGATCTCCCGGATGGATACACACTCCGGGTCACTCATACGGCAGGAGATCTTACGAGTAAATGGACCTGGGTGGATGAGGATGAATATAAATGTACCTTTACTTTTTTGAAAGCCTGTTCCGGGGATATAAAGATTGTATTGTTGAATGGAGACGAAGAATTGGATTATGTCACGATTTCCTATGATGTAAAAGATACCAATGACGTTATAATTCATTATATGAATTATTATGGAAACGGCGAATACCGGACGGATACTGCAGAGGCCGGCAATGCCACGATAGATGCTTATCCCCCATCTGCGTATGTTGTTGTTGAAGCCTACTGGTATGAGGATGGGGCGGAGCATAGCTGGTGTTCTTTTGAAAAGACATTTACCGGCTGGAATACGGAAAAAGATGGGAGCGGAACAGGGTATGACAAAGGAGAGACTTATACCGGATCTGCGGATCTCTATCTGTACCCTCAATACGAAGCAGAGACATTGCTTGATCTAAGTAAGATAAAAGCACCGGATGACAGCAGTTTTGTAGGCTGGCGGGATAACGATTATACGGATGTCGAATACGATAAAGATGCCTTGATTTCGACCAATAGGGAATATGTAGTGTTGTACGGTGTATGGGGCACTCCGGCTACCGCATCGCCAACACCGATTTCAACTCCAACTCCAACTTCAATACCAACACAGCGGCCTGCATCACCCGAACCCACAGTACCCTCATCTACTCCTTCGACCGTTAAGGCTACCCCTAAGCCATCCACTTCACAGGGTACTTCGACGACATCGAAATCAAACTCAAATTCCAATACGAGTGGTATGAGCAGTGCGGACCGTAGCCTCTTAGAGGATGATGTAGATGGTGAAAAAACGACTTCAACTACTTCTTATTATATTGTTACCAAAAAGAAAAAAACAACAAAAGCCAAAAAGAGGTTTTCCGTAAAAGGAATACGTTATCGGATTGAAAGTGCAAAAAAACGAACTGTCTCTGTAGTGGGAGTTACCAATAAGAACCAGAAAAAATATGAACTTCCGGTTAAGGTGAGGTATCAAAAGAAGAATTACAAAATTATATGCATCCGGAAAAATGCATTTAAAGGATGTAAAAAAGTACGGTCATTGGTGATTCGGAGCAAGTCGATCCAGAAGATCGAAAAAGGAGCTGTTGATGTGCCAAAGGCGTGCAAGTTTAAACTTAGCAATGTGAAGAAATATCAGAAGATGATTGTAGCATCATGGCGTTAAACGGAGAAAAGAGGAGGCATTAAATCATGTCAGATACGCAGTTAAATATT